>NZ_JYNS01000007.1 GCF_000934725.1 Methyloterricola oryzae | reverse complement strand
AACCGCATCCGCCCGGTGGCCTTTGGGCGCCGCAATTGGCTATTCGCCGGAAGTCTGCGTGCCGGTCAGCGCGCGGCTGCCATCATGAGCCTGATCCAGTCGGCGAAACTCAATGGTCACGACCCCTACGTCTATTTGAAAGACGTGCTCACGCGACTTCCGACGCAACCCGCCCATCGGATTCATGAACTTCTGCCGCATCGCTGGCAGCTTGAAACCACTCCCGCTTAGTTCCTCCAAGCGCGATCCGATTCCGGATTGCGTCAACATGGGATCGCCACGCGCTTACGTCCCGCTCCCGCCATGAGGTCATTCAGTGCCGATCAGGCGGCGGTCATGCGCGTCGCGCCCCTCAGTTTCAGCCAGAGCCTGCCGGAGTCCCTGATTCGTGAAGCATGCGTGGAAACCGCGCGGCTTTTCGAGGACTGGAAAAGCGAGCCATCGGTGGCCGGGTAGCGGCCGCTGGGTTCGTAGGCCGTGGCTGGCCTTATTGCCGCCAGAATATGATTTCCGGCAGGATTTGCGCTTTGCCGGTCAGTTGCTCGCCGCCGGTCTCCCGGAGGATCTGGTAAATCCTGCCCGCGGCCTGGATTTCGGCCGGCCCCCATTGCTTGACGATGCCGCCGCAATAGTCGCGCCTCAGCACCATCTGCAATTGCGGGTCCTTTTCCTGGGTCAGCGGTGCAATCTTGGCCCAGGCTCCGTCGTTACGGCATAGCAGTCCGCGGGCTTCCTCCGAGGCGGTGCGGAAGGCGGCCAGACCTTGGGCATTGGCCTCGCCCCAGGCGGCCTTGAACACGTAACCCAGGTTGGGCATGGGTAGTTCGATGCCCAGGCCCTTCAACAGCTCGCGGCCATCCAGCAGCTTCCGGTAGCCCTGTGCCTCCTGCTTGGCGGCGTAGTGCCAGAAGGTCAGCAAGGCGTCGAGCTTGCCGTCGGCGAGCTGCTGATTGAGCAAGGGCGGGGCTCCGAACACCTTCTCCGCGGATTTTTCCAGGTCCAGGCCATGCACTTTGCGGGCGTAGGCGCGCAGCAGCACCCAGTTCTTGTCCAGGGGTCCGCCGACGATACCCAGCTTCTTGCCGGCCAGATCCGCCACCCCCGCCAACTTGGAGCCGGGCCCCGCCATGAGCGCGCCGGCGTGGGTGGAATAGGGGACAAAGCGCAGCGCATTGCCGGTCTGCTCCTGATAGGCCACCCAAATCCAGTCGGTCACGATCATGTCCAAGCTGCCGGCTTGCAGGCCGATCTTGCCCGCGTCGGGACTGGCCAGGGTCTGCACCTGCAGGTCCAGACCGTACTTTTTGTCCAGGCCTTCATTGCGCATGGCCGCCAGTTCCCAATTGACCGTGCCGAAGGCCAAAACGCCGATACGCACTTTGCTGCTGCCGGCCGCGCTGGCTAGGCAGGGAATCAGGGCGAGCATGAGGATGCTCAGGGTTTTGTTCATGGTGTGCTCCCGGCTCTCAGGTTGCGGAAGAAATGGTAAATGAAAAAGCGCAGCATGCTGGCCAGATGCCAGCGCAGGTACATAAGATTGCGGTGGCTCTCCCGGCGTGCATCGTGCACCACGGAAACCTCCGGCGCCAGCAGGACTTCAAGGCCCCGAGCATGCAGGCGCGAGCACAGATCCACGTCCTCGTAATAGAGGAAAAAGGCTTCGTCGAAGCCCCCAATTTCGCGAAATACTGCCGCCGGAAACAGCAGGAACATGCCCGCCACCCAGTCCACGGAAAGGGCGTCACCCTGCAGCCGCTTGTGCAAGGTCTCGCGGTCGCGGTTCAGGCCGAGGGCTTTCTTGACGATGGTCCAGGGGCTGGGGAAATCGCGGGCACTGTCTTCGAGTAAGCCTTCGGGGCTCACCACCCGAGGCGCGACCACGCCCGCCGAAGGGTTTGCCTGCAGGCAGGCGAGCAAGGCGGGAAAGGGGTCGCAGCTCAGCCCGATGTCGGGATTCAGCACGCAGAAGTAATCGCCGTTGGCCTGCTTCAGGGCGGCGTTCTGGTTGGCGCCGAAACCCTTCGCCCGCGCGTTTCGAATGATGCGCAGCGGAAATGGGAAATCCTCCGGCGCTTCCAGGCCCTCCGGGAAGTTTTCCGTGACCAGCACTTCGAGATCACTCTGGCAATTACGCGCGATTGACGTCAACAACTCCGACAGCAGCGGGCCGTGGCCGTGGCTGACGATGGACAGCGTAATGCGCGGGCCGTTCATTGTGGTCTCCCGGGGCGACGGGTTGCGCTGAGGGCAAGGCGTCGCACCGACTTGAGTAGCGAATACGTGCACAGCGCGGCCATGGGCAGGAAACCGAGCAGGCCTTCCCGGTGCAACTGCCGGTAATTATCGAAATCCGCCTGCGCCATGGCCGTCATTTGCGCACTGAGCCCGCTTTCTCCATAGGCCGCCTTGAACGAATAGGCCAGAGGTGCGTCGATCCAGTGGAGGGAATGTCCCAGCAGCGCCAGGCGCAGCCAGAGCAAGTGGTCCTCCATGTGGCGCCGGCCTTCGTCAAAGCGAAGCGGCAGCGCTCTGCGCAGCATGACGGCGGAAGGCGTGAGCCGGTTGGCCAGCAGCAGGGCGAGGCTGGAGAGAGGGCGGCCCTTGAGAGCGTCCGCTTCAAGCCGGGGCGGATTCGGGGAATAAGTGCTGTGCTGCCGCCCGCAGGCGGCGACGTCCGGGTACCGGTCCAGATAGCCGGCCTGGAACTCGGTCTTCTGGGGATGCCAGGCATCGTCGGCGTCCAGGAAAGCCACGTAGTCCTGGCTCGCCGCCTCCCAGCCGCGGTTGCGCGCGGAGGCAGCGCCCAGGTTCTGTGGCAGGGCGAGCACCTGGACCCAATCTTTCCCCAGCCGTTCGGCAATGTGCTGCAGTGCTTCAAGCGTCCCATCACGGCTGTGGTCGTCCACCAGGATCAGTTCGGCCGGCGGGAGCGTCTGGCCCACTACCGAAGCGACGGCGCGCTCGATGGTGGCGGCGCAGCGGAAGCAGGGGATCACCGCGCTCACGGGCGCCTTCAGGGCTTGACTGCCGGTCGTCACAAGGTGCGCGTCCAGAAGGGTGGCAGGCCCCGCAGCCGGCGTCCGAAGTCCAGCAGTCGCCGGGTCCTGGCTTCGCCGAGAAGAGGCCAGAGTGCCATGCGCAGGTAGATGCGTGCCACCGCCATAATCCAGTAGGGTCCAGGCCAGCGGAAGCCCAATGAGCGTTGTGCCCGGCGCACTTCCCGCAATTGCTGCAAGGCCAGGGCGGGCTGGCTGCTGATGCCGCCCACGCGCATGCCGACGATGGCCTCCGGGCCTGCTACGAACTGGGCTGGCGCCTGCCGCAGTTCGCGTAGCAGGAATTCGTAATCGCCGGCGATCCGGAAGCTTTCGTCAAAGGGACCGTAGTCTTCGAAAAGACTGCGATGGTGCAAGACACCCAGGTGCGGCATGCTCATGACCTGGTGAAAGCGCTGGCGGGCGCTATCCCATGCTTCGCCGACACGGTAAAGCACCTGACCCAGATCATTCACCACCGCGACGCGTCCGTAAATGAGGCGGCTGTTGCGGTCCGGCGCGACGAGGGCTGACACCAGGCTTTCCAGGGCGGTCTCGGACCAGAAATAGTCGTCGGCGCCGAGGAAGCAGATCCATTCGCCGCTGGCGTGCTTTAGGGCCTTGTTCCAGGCGTGGTAGATGCCGCGGTCGGCCTCGGATTCCCAATAATCGATGCGATCCGACCAGGCTTCGAGCAAGCCCACCGTGCCGTCCGTGGAGCCGCCGTCCATGACGATGAGTTCCCGATTGGCATAGGTCTGCGAGTCTATGCTGCGCAGACATTGCTCCAGTGTTCCTGCCGCATGGTAGGTGGCAATGACGATGCTGATCTTGGTAGCGGCGCTGCCGGTCTGCATCAGCCGTTTCCTTGGTCCAGCAGGGATTCATATGCAGCGCGGTAGCGCCCGACGATCGTGCGGATATCGAACTCCTTTTCGGTCTTGTCCCTTGCCGCGGCTGCCAGGACGCTCCGGCGTCCCGGGTGATTCAACACCCAGGCCAGACCCTCGGCAAGATCGGTCGCGTCGTTCGCCCGGGCCAGGTACCCGTTGATCTGATGATCGATCAGGTCCGGCATGCCGCCGATGTCGAAGGCGACCACCGGCGTGCCGCAAGCCAAGGCTTCCAGCACCACGTTGGAAAGATTCTCCTGGGTCGAGGGGGCGACTACCGCATCGGCAGCACTGTAAACGGTCGCCATGCTGATATCGTCATGCAGCCGGCCCAGGTAATGGGTATCGAAGCCGAAATCAGGTGCCTGTGCCGGCCGCGCGGCTCCGAAGATCATCACGCCCAGGTCAAGATCCGGTTGTCTGGAGGCGAGGCGTTGCAGGGCCTCGGAAAGGGCGGTAAAGCCCTTGCGCGGGTCCGATGTGGCGGACATGGCGCCGAAGGCCAGCCAGAGGGCGTGCTGCTCCAGCGGCAGTCCCAGCGCCTTGCGGCAGGCGGCTTGGTCCAGCGGCTTGAACTGTTGCAGGTTGAGGCCGTTGGGGATGACTTCGATCCTGTAGCCGGCAAGCAGGGCACTCTCGCCCGCACAGCGCGCCAGCCAACGGCTGGGGCAGACCAGCAG
Organism: Methyloterricola oryzae; assembly: GCF_000934725.1. NCBI lineage: Bacteria > Pseudomonadati > Pseudomonadota > Gammaproteobacteria > Methylococcales > Methylococcaceae > Methyloterricola > Methyloterricola oryzae. The sequence goes on along the minus strand of NZ_JYNS01000007.1, from coordinate 225,551 downwards.
CAACTTCTCCCTCCGGTAGGCGCGGTGCTTGAACTGCCATGCGAATCGGCTGATATCCCACCCTTGCGACGAACCCAGTTGCGGGCAATGGCCGCAACGCTGCCGGTAGTGCCCGCAACCGTTGTCATAATGGCAGCCTCCGGTGAAGGCCCACATATCGTGCAAAGTCCAGACTACGGGACAATGCAATGCGCCGATTTGGCTTGGACTCAGGAAGCCTTCCCCGATCCAGTGGAGATGGACCAATTTTGGGCCGAGCTTGAGTACTGCCCGGTTGAAGCCTATTTCCGGCCAGAGATTACAACTCCAGAACCCGGCCCGGCGCCGCGGATACAGACGCACGGGCACCGCGTCCAGCAGGGGCTTGATCGTGCCCCAGATCGAACCTAGATGCGATCGGCCGTGCGTGGGCAAGACCGTCCCGTCGTCCCCGTATTTGCGATGGACCATCATACTAGCGCGAACACCACTGTCGAGCAGGCCGCTGTGGAGCCGATAGGCGGCTCTAGCGGCGCCCCCATGGATATCCACCGTGCTCACGGAAAGGACCTCTATGGACTGAGTCATTCGCAGCGATGGTTTGGGACCTAAATATTGTCGATAGCCACGAGCCTTTGCATTATCAGGCGTTCGAGGCGGTATTGAGTGTGCCGCTCGCAATTCGCCCTGGAATTGGGCGTTTCATCAGGCAGCGGAGAAGTAGTTTCGCCTGCAGCACAGGCCGTGCCGCCCTGCCCACCGGCGATGCCATGAATATTCGCCAAACGCGCAATCCCTCGCCCGCCGCCATACCACAGGCGACATACCAGTGCAGGCTTAGCATTTTGTGTACTCTCTGTACTGGCGCAGCAAAGTGTTCGCTCAGCTTCCTCGTGAAACGGTCGATCCAATGTGACGCCAGTTCCAGTTCAGTGCAACCCCCGGTGAAACAGTGGTGGGTAATGGCATGATGCAGTCGGAGCTCTTCCGGGTCAGGGGCGAGGCGTAGGAATGCAAGTTGCCCTTCGCGCACCCGGTCTGCAGTTGATCTTTGCTGTTCTGCGAAAACGCTGCTGGTATTTTCCGGATGGAAGCGATAACGCACCAGCGGCTCCGGCAGGTTCGCCATCTTCGTCAATCTGGAGCAGCGCACCCAGAACTCGTAGTCCTCTGCATAGGCGTAGGAAGGGTCGTAACGGAGCCCATGACGCTCAATGAAGTCACGACGCAACATGACTGTGTTGTGGCCGAAAGTGTTTTCGAAGGCCAGGGACAGGCGTATGTCGCGGTCGTCACAGGGTGGGGAAAAGATGCGTGCCGCGCCATCAAAGCGCTCGTACCAAGAGCCGCATACACCAATTTCAGGGTTGGCATCCATGAATTCAACCTGTCTGGCCAAGCGTTGCGGATTCGCGATGTCGTCGCAGTCCATGCGGGCCACGTAGCGCCCGACGCACATCCCAAGTCCCTTGTTTAGGGTCGTGACCAGCCCCAGGTTCTGGCAGTTGTCCACCAGACGGATGCGTGGGTCTTGGTAGCCGATCACAGTTTCGCGGCTGGTGTCTGTGGACCCGTCGTTGACGATGAGAAATTCGAAGTCGGTAAAGGTTTGCGTCAGGATGCTGTCGATGGCCTCGGCCAGATAACGCTCACCATTGTAGACAGGCATCAGGACGGAAATTTGAGGTGGGGCGGGCATCATTGCGGAGAAATCTTTGGGTGCGTGGGCGGTGAAGGGTGGCTTAGCAATGGTGGAGGTTCGCCCTAGCCCTTGAATCGAGGCAATAGTTTGGCCTCTCGGCCGTGCAGACAATCCGGTCTCACGGGCTCATCCGTTTCGGCTTCCAGGAGACGTCGCACGCCCTCTTGGGCGGGAGAAAAACTGTGGGGGGGTGTTCAAAACGGCGTCGATCCGGGCCTCTGAATACTCCGCTCCCAGAAATTGGAGCAAGTCTTTCAGACGCTCGGTTTTCCTCACACAGTCCGAGTAATCGATAACGAACGCATTGAGCGATTTATCCGCATAGGCGCGAAATAGCATGTCCAGTCGCTGAATCCGGCTCAGCACATCTCTCCTGCGTTGCTTTTTCAACCAGGCACTGCGGGCGACCTCCTCGCTGCGCCGGGTGTTGAAGATCAGGGCCGAGCCCGGGAGTATGCGATGGAGAAAATCCAGGTACTCCTCCAATTCCGGCAAGGCCTCGGCATAGCGTATCTCCTTGAAGCCCAGGCATCGTGTACCCTTCGACTCATCCAATGCGCGCAGTTGTGCGATGACCAGCCGGCTCGCATCCTCCAGAAAGAGTTCCGGACTGAGGCGCCGCGCGCCGAAAAAGGGATGCCGGGGCAAATGCGGATTTTCGCTCCCGAGGACTCCCTCCGCCACGTGCGTATTCGCCGAGAGCAAACGCCTATAGGATTGGTACAAGGGAAAAATGAAGTTGAAGTTCTCACCGGCAATCAAGCACCCGTCGATGCTGTTCAAGACGCCTTGCAGGAGCGTGGAGCCACTGCGTCCGTAGGTGACGACTAGAATATATGGATACTTCATGGAAGAACGCAGCCTGCCGCATTCCGGCTCATGCCCATGTTAGCACGCCCCTGCCGCCTATCGCCTGGCTGCCGTTTCCTCAAGGATTCCGACATGACTTTGGCTGGTCCTCCAGGCTCCGGCATAAGTCGACGAACGCATAATCGTGTCTGTACCAGTGAGACAGGTTCGCCAGGGCCTGCGGGTCGAGGCGGCGGTCCAGTTCCTCCGGATTGCGGTGCATGGCAGCCTCTTCGCCTGGCAGGACCGCGCTATCGGGTAGCCCGAGTAATGACTTGAGCTTATCGAAGTCTGCCGTCAGGGATTCCTGGAATCCGACGAAAAGTATGTCATCGCGTCGGGACAAAAAGTAGCTCTCATTTTCGAACCAGTCCCAATAGGACGATCTGACATGCTGAATCGCGCCCATGGCCGCGACCGCGGCTTCCCTCAGGGTGGCGTCGGCCGAGCTTAGCGCCAGCGCCAGCTGGTTGGGAGTCTGAAAGCGGGCGAATGCGACTGCCTCTGCTTCGCTCCAGGGGTAGAAATAGCGCGGCCGGCCTTGGCGCATGCGGCTGTAGAAGCCGCTGACGAAGCGGCTGACAGGGTCGCGCAGGAAAAACATCACGCCGTCACCCACGGGCACATCGCGCAGCGTGCAGGCGTGGTTGTGCAGCACGATACGGTAGCGGGGCGTGACGGATTGATGCTTTAGTACATGCTTGAGCGCGGTACCGCCGGTCTTTCCGATGTGGATGAGATGGACGGTGCGGCGGCCGTGCAGCCGGTCGTAAGTCCGAAGTACGCGGCTGGCGGGAACCCGCAGCCAAGCGGCGACAAACCGTCGGCAGCGCGGCCAGATGCCGGTGGCGGGGGGCTGGGCCGCCGAGTCATGCTCCGGTACCGATTTAGCCTCCACCTTTAGCCTCCACGCCCAGGCCATGCCGCCACGTATTGCGCAGCTTTACCAGGCTATAGCGCAAGGCATAGGCTGGCTGCAGGAGCTTGCCGGGCCGCAGAATCGGCAGCCAGGAGAGGACCCGATCGGCTTTCTGCAGCCGGTCCCAGGCATTGCCGGGGCAGAACCATTGGTGAAAATGGGGGGCGCGTTCCTTGGCGCTGAGGTTCTCGAGCTGGATCAGGCGATCGCTCAGGTTCGCTGCAATGCCGTAAACGGCCGGATCGATGGCTGATTGAGGATGCTCGGCTGCGGTCTGCAGGCACGTGTAGACTTGCCCTATCCATGCCTCCAGCAGCAGGCTGTCCACCAGTTCAAGCCCCTCGCCTACTGGCCGGTGCGGCTCAGGCGTGCGGTGGTGACGCAGTTCCGGGTCGAGAAAACCGCGCATGCGTGTCTCGAAGTCCTCGGGCAGTTCCGGCCAGGGTAGCGAGAGGCCGCTGCGTATCTTGTCGATGACCTGCTCCGGTGCTGAGAGTAACTGGTCGAAGGTAATGATGACCCGCCCGCTACCTTGGGTCTGCACCAAGGCCTCCAGGTTGTTGATCAGCCACAGCAGCAGCCCACGGCGAAACGGCAGCCTGTCGCGCTTTTCCAGCGATCCGGCGACTTCCAGCGGATTGCGCACGGTCAGCAGAAAATGCGGTGACCGTCCGATCTGAGGATACAGCGGCGCCCAGAGCGGCAGCAGCCGGCAGTGACGGGGATCTTTCACACCCCAAATGCCAGCCTCCTGGCGATAGTTGGACAGCACTTGCAGTAATGCGCTTTGTGCTGCGTCCGCCGCGCGTCCCGTCCAGTCCCGTTCGCTGAATACCCGCGGGTCGCTCGAACTTCGCTCTATGTCCTGGAGGAAACGCTCGTGTATGGCGACGATGCGCGCGTCTTCCCAGAATCCCTTAGGATTGTCGATCTCCGCCGGCACCAACTCTCGCCCCAGGTCCATGCCCATCAGATTGAGCACGCGGGTTAGCGCAGAGGTGCCGCTGCGATGCATGCCCAGGATGACGACGATGTGCTTGTCCATGGTTGGGGTGGGATATTAAGAATGGGCGAGCCGACAAGGCCAGACACCGAGGCGTCGAATTTTCTTCGTCCGTCCGTCAGGCATGGGTCACCTCCAGGGGGCGGAAGCAGCCCAGTTTATCGGAGACCTTGGCAATGTATGGGCCATAGCGCTGTTCATCCTCCTGGTTGGAGACCAGTTCCAGGCCCAGGATCTGCGTTTGCTCAAAGATGATCTGGGCCGCGGACCAGATGGTGAGGGATGCGAAATAACTTCCCGGAGCCAGATTGTGCCCCTCCAGCCGCAGGTCAAAGCGCGTTGGCCCAGTTGCAATGGCATCGATGCGGGCCCTTGCGGTGAGAATGTGGGCACCCAATGAATTCTCGATCCCGAGGATGACCGAGATGCCATCCAGGGGACGGGCGGACTCCAGTTCCATATTGAAAACCAGCGGCCGATTGAAACCGAGGGGGCTCGCTTCACGGTCGAGGACGAATCGCAGCACCGCGAAATCGGTCCGCTGATTGCGGATGCCCTGCGTCGTGTCGGCCGCAGCGCCGCCTTGCAGATAATGGGTAACGCACTGTGCGCTGCTGTCGCGCATCGCGAGACGGCCTTGGTCTAGCAGGATGCAGGTGTCGGTCAACTGCAGGATGGAACTGGTGTTGTGGCTAACGAACAGCACCGTGCGGCCCTCGCTGCCCAGCTCCTTCATTTTGCCCAGGCATTTCCGCTGGAACTGCGCATCGCCCACCGCCAGCACTTCATCCACGATCAGGATTTCGGGTTCCAGATGCGCCGCAACTGCGAAGGCGAGCCGGACGTACATGCCGCTGGAGTAACGCTTGACCGGTGTGTCGAGAAACCTTTCAACCTCGGCAAACGCGACGATGGCATCGAATCTACGGTTGATTTCCGCCCGGCGCATGCCCAGTATGGCGCCATTGAGAGCGATGTTCTCGCGGCCGGTCAGTTCCGGATGAAAGCCGGTTCCCACTTCCAGAAGGCTGGCCACGCGTCCAGTGATGGCGATACGGCCCGTCGTGGGGTCGGTGATGCGGGAGAGCAATTTCAGCAGGGTCGACTTGCCCGCGCCGTTGCGTCCGATCACGCCCACGCGCTCGCCCTGGCGGATTTCAAACTCGATATCCTTGAGGGCCCAGAATTCTTCGCGGCCAGGATTGTCGCGGACGCCAAATGGGTGTCGGATTCGCTGCGCGAACTGCCTGGCCGCTCCGTGCAGGGAGTCGCGCAGGGTGATGTAGCGGGCGCTATCCTGGTGCTTGAGGATGTATTTCTTGGAAAGGTTATGAACCTGAATCGCCGTGCTCATCGCGGATTTACAGCAGGGGGCTAGTCATGTCCAGTCGCTTCGATGCGGGATTGTCCCCATCGGCACAATCGACTAAGGTTCGAGAGGCACACATTTCGTGGGATCAAATGATGTCGGCAAAGATCTTTTCCGTTCGGCGGAAATAAAGCACGCCGCTGCACAGGACCACGGCAGCCACGCTCGCGGACACAAGAAATTCGGGCGACAACAGGGGGCGGTCGTCGGTCAGGATGGCCCAGCGGAACCCGTCGATCACGCCGACCATGGGGTTGAGGGAATACAGCAGACGCCAATCTTCCGGGACGATGGCGCTGGTAAACCCCACAGGCGACACGTACAAGCCGAATTGCACCACGAACGGAATGATGTAGCGGAAATCGCGGTATTTGACGTTGAGCGCGGCGATCCACAGCCCTGCTCCCATGGCGGCTGCGAAACCCATGAGGATGAAGGCCGGCAGGGTCAGGATACGCCAGTCCGGAAGATACCGGTACCAAGCCATGAGTCCTGCCAGCAGGATAGCGGAAATGAGGAAATCCGCGAAGCTGACGATGACGGCGCTGGTGGGCACGATCAGACGTGGGAAATAGACCTTGGAGATCATGTTCGCGTTGGATATGAGACTGTTGCCGGCTTCCGTGAAGGCGTTCGCGAAGAACTGCCAGGGCAGCATGGCGCTGAACACCAGGATGGGGTAGGGGGCGCCTTCCGAAGGCAGCTTCGCCAGCTTGCCGAAGATCACCGTGAACACCAGCATGGTCAATACCGGTCGTACCACGGCCCATACGACGCCTATGACCGTTTGCTTGTAACGGACCAGCACATCGCGCCAAGCCAGGAAGTAGAACAGTTCCCGGTAGCGCCACAGATCCCGCCAGTAATGCCGTTCGGTCCTGCCCGCTTCGATGATCAGCGTTTGCTGGCTCGCCATTTTCGCCAGGTGCCTGATTACAGGATGCAGCAGGTGAGCTGAAAGTCGACGTGCTCGCCGCTCTGCGTGGGCCGTTCGCTGCTGCTTGGCACCATGAAACGGATGGTGAAGCGGTGCTTGCCGCCACTGATTTCGGCGAAATAGGGCTGCGTACGCTCCAGGCCGACCCGCAGCAATTGATAGGGCAGGCTGTGATCGAGGGTCTTCTGGAAGAACCCGGCTTCCGCCTGTTCCATGGTGGGAATGGCGCTGCGTCGGATGAAGTTCAGCACCAGGTCGATGGCGTCACGAATGGTGGCGAAGGGGGCCAGCCACGACGCAAGGTCTTCGCGCCGCCGCGCATCGCCTTGCTGCAGCCAGTAATGGTACGTGGGCAGGTCGAAGGCGCAGGTGCCGCCCGGTATGGAACTACGCTGGGAAATGCTCTTGAACAACTCGCTTTCGTTCAGCCAGTGGCCAATCTTGCCGGGCGTCGCATACAGCTTGTCGCTGATATCGTTCAGCCTGTCGAGAATCCGGTTCAGTTTTTCATTATCGATATTGTCGTTGGCGGTGAGCTTGTTGAGCACGCCAACATGCCGGTCCAGTTCCTTGAGCGTTTCCGACTTGAGATCGTTGCGGCTGAAGATGGTCAGGATTTCCAGCAGGGTCGCAATGACCGCCCGGCTCTCCCAGATCGTGTTGCCGCCCATGAAATGATCAACCTGCTGAAACAGTTGCTCGAGGCGCATGAACACGCGAATCCGTTCGTTCAACGGAAACTCATACAGAACCAGATCGTTCAAGTTGGGAAACCGGTCTTGGTGAAGTTTTGAATTAGTGAGGGCGGGCGTCCTTTTCAGTTCGCCATTTTGACCGATGGCCGTGATTAGTCAAGTTGGCCGAGGGACTTCCCGGTTTCCAGGTACCTCAGGTGCAGTTTTGCGACGCGCGCTTCCAAGGCCTCGAGGTCGCCGTCGTTCTCAATCAGATCGTTGGCCGCGGCTAGGCGCTCGGCGCGGGCCATCTGGGATTCGATGATGCGGCGCACAGCGGCCTCGTCCAGTCCGTCCCGTCGGGTGACCCGGGCGATCTGTGTCTCCACCGGGCAGTCCACCACCAGCAGGCGATCCACAAAGTCGCGCCGTCCGGTCTCCAGCAACAAGGGGACCATTAGGATGCAGTAGGCCGCATCCAGATTGGCCATCTGTGCCTCCATGGAGGCGTAGACTCTGGGGTGAAGAATCGATTCAAGGCGCTTTTTGTCGTTGGCATTGCGGAATACCGTTTCGCGCAGCCAGGCCCGGTTCAGGCGCCCGCCATCCAGCGCCTGCGGACCAAAGGATTCGGCGATCTCGGACAGGGCCGGCTGGCCCGGTTCCACCAGGGCGCGGGCGATCTCATCGGCGTCCAGCACTGGCACGTCCAGGCGGCGGAATAGATCGGCCACGGCTGACTTGCCGCAGCCTATGCCACCGGTGAGGCCGACTTTCAACACGTGGGGTTCAGGTCTACGGCGCGAGGCCGGCGAAGCGCAGATAGGCGTCCAGGATGGGGTCGCCCCAGAGCATGACGATCCAACCGGCTGCCGCCAGGTAGGGGCCGAAGGGGATGGGCGCGCTGCGCTGATGGCGCAGGAACGCGATCATGCAGGTGCCCACCACAGCGCCCACCAGGGACGCCATGAGGATGATGGGCAGGAGTTTCTGCCAGCCAAGCCAAGCGCCGAACAGCGCCAGCAGCTTGAAATCGCCGAAGCCCATGCCTTCCTTGCCGGTCAGCAGGCGAAAAGCCTGATAGACCGACCAAAGGCTCAGATAGCCGACGGCAGCACCGATGATGCTGGAGCGCGGGTCGGTGAAACTCCCGGACAGACTCAGCAGCAGGCCCAGCCACAGGAAGGGTAGGGTGATCGCATCGGGTAGCAACTGCTTTTCTAGGTCGATGGCGGACAGGGCGATCAAGGTCCAGCTCAGGCAGAGCGCCGCCAGCATGGCACCGGTCGGTCCCATCTGCCAGGCAACGACGCCGGAAACGATGCCGGTGAGGGCCTCGATGGCGGGGTAGCGGATCGAAATGCCCGCGCCGCAGGCGGCACAGCGGCCTTGCAGGAACACATAGCTGAGGATGGGGATATTCTCGTGGGCGCGGATGCCATGGCCGCAGTGAGGACAACGGGAGCCGGGAGCGACGAGACTGAATGCGGCTTCGGGCGTGTCGCTGCTTTCCAGTCCCAGGAAAGCCTGGCATTCCTGCTTCCATGCCCGCTCCAGCATGCGCGGCAGGCGGTGGACGACGACATTCAGAAAGCTGCCGACGATCAGCCCCAGCAGGCTTGTGGCGGTCACCAGCCAGGCCGGACTGGCCTGCAAAAGATCCAGGATGTCCAAGGGATTAGAGGGTTTAGACGACTGATCCCAGCTTGAAGATGGGCAGGTACATGGCAATCACCAGGCCGCCCACCACCACGCCCAGGAAGGCCATGATCATGGGCTCCAGCAGGCTGCTGAGGGAGTCCACAGCGTTATCCACTTCTTCCTCGAAGAAGTCGGCCACCTTTGACAGCATGCTGTCGATTGAGCCGGATTCCTCGCCGATGGCGACCATCTGGATCACCATGTTGGGGAACAGGTTGGTCTGGCGCATGGTCATCTGCAACTGGTGGCCCGTGGACACTTCGTCGCGCATCTGCAGCACCGCGGTGCCATAGACGATGTTGCCCGTGGCGCCCGCCACGGATTGCAAGGCTTCCACCAGGGGCACGCCGGCCGCCGACATGGTGGCGAGGGTGCGGGCGAAGCGGGCGATGGCCGCCTTACGCATGATTTCCCCGATCACCGGAATCTTCAGGATCAGCCGGTCCAGTCCATGGTTGAAAGCCAGAGAGCGTCGCTTCAGGTTTGCGAGGACGAAACCCGCGACGATCAGGATGCCGGCGATGATGTACCAGTAGTCACGCAGAAAGCGCGACATGCTCACCACCATCTGGGTGAAGGCTGGCAGGTCGGCGCCGAACCCCTTGAACAAATCTTCGAACTGGGGCACCACGAACACTAGCAGGATGGCGGTAACGATCACGGCTACCACGAGGACTGCAGTCGGGTAGGTGAGTGCCTTTTTGATCTTGCCCTTGAGGGACTCAGTCTTTTCCTTGTAGTCTGCGATCTTGTGCAATAAGGTTTCCAACACGCCGGCCATCTCGCCCGCGTGCACCAGGTTGCAGAAGAGCTCGTCGAAATACAGGGGGTGTTTGCCCAAGGCTTCCGCCAGGGGGCTGCCGCCCTCGATGTCGGCCTTGATGCTCATGAGCAATTCTTGCATGCTCGGGTTCTCGTGGCCGCGCCCGACGATGTCGAAGGCCTGCACCAAGGGCACGCCGGCGCTGAGCATGGTGGCGAGCTGGCGGCTGAACACCGCGATGTCCTTGGGGATGATCTTTTTCTTGCGCGCGGTGAAAAGGGGCTTGGGCTTCTTCTTGACCTTGATGACCTTGATGCCTTGACGGCGCAGTTCCGCGCGCACGGTGTTCTCGCTGCGGGAGGAAACTTCCCCCTTCATGCGCGCGCCGGCGCGGTCGGTCCCTTCCCAGACGAAAAGCGTCAGTTCTTCTTTGGCCATGTCCTTATTCTCGGGTCACCCGATCGATTTCTTCCAGACTGGTAATACCGGCGCGCACCTTCTTCAAGCCTGATTCGCGCAGGTTTGAGACGCCCTCGCGCTTGGCCTGCTCGCTGATCTGCATGACGTTACCGCCTTCCAGGATGATGCGGTTGAGGGACTCGGTGATGGGCATGACCTGGTAGATACCGACGCGACCCTTGTAGCCCTTGACGCACTTGTCGCAGCCTTCGGGGCCGAACACGATCAGGTTGTCGATCTCCGACTCCTTGAAGCCCGCGTCCAGCAGCACTTCGGGCGGGAGCTTCTCTTCCCGCTTACAGTTCTCGCACAGGCGCCGGGCCAGACGCTGGGCCATGATCAGCAGCACCGAGGAGGCGATATTGAAAGCCGGTATGCCCATTTGCAGCAAACGGTTGAGGGTCTGCGGGGCGTCGTTGGTATGCAGGGTCGAGAGCACCATGTGACCGGTTTGCGCCGCCTTGACGGCGATCTCGGCAGTTTCCAGGTCTCGAATCTCACCCACCATGATGATATCCGGGTCCTGACGCAGGAAGGCCCTGAGCGCCTCGGCGAAGGTGAGGCCAGTCTTGACGTTGACGTTCACCTGGTTGATGCCGGGCACGGTGATTTCCACCGGGTCCTCGGCGGTGGAGATATTGACGTCAGAGGTATTGAGAATATTGAGGGCGGTGTACAAGGTGACGGTCTTACCGCTGCCGGTCGGGCCGGTCACCAGGATCATGCCGTAGGGCTTCTGGATGGCGTTGAGAAAGTTCTCCTGCTGTTCCGGCTCGAACCCCAGCTTTTCGATGCCCAGCTGGGCGCTGGTGGGGTCGAGGATACGCAGGACGATCTTCTCGCCGAACAGGGTCGGATAGGTGTTGACACGGAAGTCGATGGCCCGGTTGCGGGATAATGCCATCTTGATGCGGCCGTCCTGGGGGACGCGGCGCTCGGCAATGTCCATGCGGGACATGACCTTCAGGCGCGCGGCGATGCGGTTAGCCAGGTTGGCCGGCGGCGCCGCCACCTCATGTAGCATGCCGTCGTGGCGGAATCGGATGCGGAAATTCTTCTCGTAGGGTTCGATATGGATATCCGACGCGCCCTTCTTGATGGCGTCCAGCAGCACCTTGTTGACGAAGCGCACGATGGGCGCGTCGTCAACATCGCTGCTTTCAGCCTCGGGCCGGTTGTCGATCTCGTCGCCGCCGGTGATCTGCAGATTGTCCAGATCGGCGTCGATGAGATCGCGCATGGAGGTGTCGGCGGCCTCCAGGGCGGTGTCGATCAGCTTGGTGAGCTTGTCTTCCTCGACGACGATGCTCTCGGCGGACAGCCGGGTGTGGAACTTGATTTCGTCCAGCGCCTGGAAATTGGTTGGGTCCGCCACCGCCACGAACAGGCGGTTGCCGCGCTTGAACAGGGGGATCAGGTGGTGCTGGCGAATCAGCTTCTCGCTCACCAGCTTGATGGGCATCACGTCCGTGGACAGCACGTCCAGATCAAACTGGGGGACGCCAAACTCCTTGGACACATTGGCCGCGATGGTCTTGGAGTCGAGGATCTTGTTGGCGACCAGATAGCTGACGAACAGCATGCGCCGGGTCTGAGCCTGCTCCAGATGGATCTGCGCTTCGGCTTCGGTGAGCAAGCCTTCCTTGACCAGGCTTCTGGCAAGTCCTGACAGTTGCGCCGATGATGAAGGGGAAGCGACCATGTCTTAGCGGCGAGGCACGCGATTCAGGGAACAGGCGGCGAGTTTGACACCCGACTAATACTAGTTCAAGCCTTGGAATTTGAACAACCGGGGGGCCGCGGCCTGCGCGGGGGCGAGGCCGTCCTCAGTTCTGGAGTTGGGACAGCTTGAGCGCGATGTTGGCCTGCTGGGTGATCTGCTTGAAGGCCTCGAATATCGCCTGATTCATGGGTTCGTGGTGCAAGGCCCGGTCCGCGTAGAAGCAGCCTATCACCTTGTTGTTGAGGCCGAAGGGGGAAATCAGGCATTCGTGGGAGCCCATGTGCGTGGCGATCCAAGGGGTGTAGCGCTCGTAGAGGGGGTGCGACGCCTCCTTGCGTGCCCAGATGGCCTGATTGCGGTTGACGGCATGGGAAAACAGGTTTTCCGGCACGCCCGCCGCCGGAATTTGCAACAGGCTTTGCCGGTTCGTTTCCGGCCAGCCAAGACTGGACTTTTCCTTGAGGACGCGGCGATCCGGCGTCATCAGGGCGAACAGCACACGGTCCATGCGCAGGCTCAGATAGATGCCCTCGATGATCATCTGGAATACCAGGTTCAGGTTGAAGTCGCTGGCCAGGGCGTTGGAAATCTCCTGCACCACTTGCAGCACCGTGACCTGGTTCTTGTCTTCCTGGACCTCCTCCGTGCCAGGCGACTCCTGTTCGGACTCTAACTCCACGCCGGCAACCAGAGATTTTTCCACCTTGGGGATGAAGGGCACGGCGGCCGTGGCGCCAAACTGATTCGCCAGTTTTACCGCGTTGCCCGTGTTGGACTTCACCAGGGCTTCGATTTCCTTGGGCGGGTGCCCAGAGATCTCGGCCATCTTGAGTTGCACCCGATGCAACTCGGGATCCTCCCACCCCTTGGCCGACAGTCGCGCCACCTCGCAGCCCAATCGGACGCATTCACTGCGGCGTGAGGACGGGACGCTCGTGGAGAAGGTATCACCGATCAATCCGCCCAATTTCCAGGTCTTGCCCAGGGCAGAACCCAGTTGCTTGAGCTTGAATCCAAGCACCGACTTTTCGGCTTGGTCGGGATCCATGTTCTGCTCATCCATCAGTCTGCCGATCCGCTTCCCCTGTTCCTGCTCGAAACACCAGAAGGCGATGTGACCGATGTTATGCAGCAAGGCGGCGATGAAGACTTCTTCCGGCACGGGATCCTTGCACATGACGGCCAAGGCCTTGGCCTGCACCGCCGCGTGCAGAGAACGGGCGATTTCCTGGTTGACGCGGTCCTTGTTGCGCTGGTTGAGGATGGTCTCGATGAAGGAGCAGGCGATGGCCAGGTCGCAGATGGGGTTCAGGCCGATGACCACCATGGCCCGGGTCACGGTGGCCAGGTTCTGGCGGCTGGGATTGTAATAGGTGCTGTTGCTCAACTTCAGCAGCTTGGCGGTGAGCGAAGGATCTTCCAGGATGATGCGGGAAATCTCCATCACGCCGGCCCTGCGGTCTTGGGCCGCCGCATTCAGGCGTTGCACCGTGCGCGAGAAAATGGGCATCTCCTGGTCCTGCAGCCAGGCGACCCATTCCTCCAGTGTCGTCGGGAGCGTGGCGGCCGCCGCTTTTACGGGAGCGGCAAGCGTGACGGACTCTGCTGAACTGATGTCGTCAAATTTCAAGTTCATGGCCAATAGGTTTCACGCTCCTTGCATGCCCGCAACCATTGCAGTTTCAAGACAGAAAGTCTAGTCGGCCCGGTCAAAAAACCGCGCTGGTCCTGCATCGCCCATCGATGGGGCCGTGATCCAATCAGAGGGCGCTGATCCTCTGGGCCTGCTCACGCAACTGGTTTAGGCTCGATTGCAGTTCCGCCAGCTTGCCGCGCTCCTTTTCCACCACCTGCGGCGGCGCCTTGTCCATGAAGCTGGGGTCGTTGAGCTTGCCTTCGATGCGCGGCAAATCCTTCTCGATGCGCTGAATCTCCTTGTGCAGGCGCGCCAGTTCCGCATCCTTGTCGATGAGGCCGCGCATGGGGATCAGGATGCGCATCTCGCCGAGCAGTGCGATCGCCGACTCCGGGGCCTGCTGGCCCGGTTCGACCCACTCGATGTGCTCCAGGCGGGCGAGCTTGCTCACCAGTTCACCGTGCGCTTCCAAACGATGACGGTCGCTGTCCTGACCGTTTTCCAACAGGACCGGCAGGAGCTTGCCCGGCGGGATGTTCATCTCGCCGCGGATACGGCGCACGCCCAAAATAAAATCGATCACCCAAGAGATCGCAGAAGCGATGTCTCCGGCGGGTCGATGACGTTCCGTGTCGGGATAGGGCTGGGTCATGATGGTGGCGCCCGACTGTCCTGCCAGTGGGGCGACGCGCTGCCAGATCTCCTCGGTGATGAAAGGCATGAAGGGATGGGCGAGGCGCAAGGTTTCTTCCAGAACCCGCACCAGGGTCTGCCGCGTGCCGCGCTGCGCCGCTTCGTCGCCGGACTGCAAGGTAATCTTGGACATCTCCAGATACCAGTCGCAATAGGTGTTCCAGACGAATTCATAGAGCGCCTGGGCCGCCAGGTCGAAGCGGTATTCGGCGAGATGATCGGCCATGTCCGCCGCCGTGCCGCGCAGGCAATCCCGAATCCAGATATCCGGCGCGCTGTAGCGGCAGGGCAAATCCCCCAGCCCGGTATCCTGGCCTTCGGTATTCATCAGCACGTAGCGCGCCGCGTTCCACAGCTTGTTGCAGAAATTGCGGTAACCCTCCACGCGCTTCAGATCGAAGCGGATGTCGCGGCCAGTGGAAGCCAGGGACGCGAAGGTGTAGCGCAGGGCGTCGGTTCCGTAGGAGGGAATGCCCTCGGGGAAGTCCTTTCTCGTCTGCTTGGTGATGCGCTCGGCCATCTTGGGCTGCATCAGACCCGAGGTGCGCTTCTCCAGCAGGTCATCCAGGCTGATACCGTCAATGAGGTCAATGGGATCGAGCACATTGCCCTTGGACTTGGACATCTTCTGGCCTTCGGCGTCGCGCACCAGGCCGTGGATGTAGACCTGGCGGAAGGGCACGTCGCCCATGAACTTGAGGCCAAACATGATCATCCGGGCGACCCAGAAGAAGATGATGTCGAAGCCCGTGACCAGCACGCTGGTGGGGTAGAAAGTCTTGAGTTCCGGCGTCTGCTCCGGCCAGCCCAGGGTGGAAAACGGCCACAGGGCGGAGGAGAACCAGGTGTCCAGCACGTCATCGTCCTGCTTCAGGGGCAGGTCGGCGGGCAGGCCGAACTTGGCGCGCACCGCCGCCTCGGACTCACCCACGTAGACATTGCCGGCCTCGTCGTACCAGGCGGGGATGCGGTGCCCCCACCAGATCTGGCGGCTGATGCACCAATCCTGGATGTTCTCCAGCCACTGGAAATAGGTGTTCTTCCAGTTGTCCGGCACGAACTGGATGTCGCCGCCGCGCACCGCGTCGATGGCCGGCTCGGTAATGGCCTTGCGCCCGCCGGGACGGCCGTCGGGTTGCACGTCGCGGGTCAGGTCGACGAACCACTGATCGGTGAGGTAGGGCTCCACCACTACCCCGGTGCGGTCGCCGCGCGGCACCATCAGTTTGTGGTCATCCACCTTTTCCAGCAGGCCCAGTTCGTCCAGGTCGTGGACAATTAAATCGCGGGCTTCGTAGCGGTCGAGGCTGTGGTATTTGGCCGGAATCCGCGCAATTTCGGTGTCCGCCAGGATCTCGGCGTTCTTGGTGAGAACATTGATCATCGGGAGCCCGTGCCGCTGCCCGATGGCATAGTCATTGAAATCGTGGGCCGGAGTGATCTTCACGCAGCCGGTGCCGAACTCTCTGTCCACGTAATCATCGGCGATGATGGGGATTTCCCGGCCAGTCAGAGGCAACCGCACGGTCTTGCCTATGAGGTGCTGGTAACGCTCGTCTTCCGGGTTCACCGCCACTGCCGTATCCCCCAGCATGGTTTCGGGCCGGGTCGTGGCCACGACCAAATGCCCCGAACCGTCCGTCAGCGGGTAGCGCAGATGCCAGAGGTGTCCCTGTTCTTCCTGGGAGATCACCTCCAGGTCGGACACCGCCGTGTGCAGCACCGGGTCCCAGTTCACCAGCCGCTTGCCACGGTAGATCAGACCCTCCTCGTGGAGCCTGACGAACACCTCGCGCACGGCTTTGGACAAGCCCTCGTCCATGGTGAAGCGCTCCCGCGACCAGTCCAGGGACGTGCCCATGCGCCGCAACTGCCGGGTGATGGTGCCTCCGGACTGGGCCTTCCACTCCCACACGCGCTCCACGAAAGCCTCGCGACCCAGATCGTGGCGCGTCTTGCCCTCGCCATTGAGCTGGCGCTCCACCACCATCTGGGTGGCGATGCCGGCATGGTCCGTGCCCACCTGCCACAGGGTGCGGTCGCCCTTCATGCGGTGGTAGCGGGTGAGGATGTCCATCACCGTGTCCTGGAAGGCGTGGCCCATGTGCAGGCTGCCGGTAACGTTGGGCGGCGGGATCATGATGCAGTAGGCGGGGCCATCGCCGCTGGCGGCGAAATGCTGGCCGGTCTCCCAGTCCTGATAGAGGCGTTGTTCGATGGCGTGGGGGTCGTAGGTCTTGTCCATGGATGAAATAGAGCCGGATGCGGGATGTTATTGTTCTGAATGGATAGGGATTATACGCGAGCGGGGCGGCTTGCGCCGCGTCCACGGCTCTTGGGAGCGAGGGGCGTGGCGATATGGCCATGAGGTAAACTGATGTCCCCTTGCCGGCACAGGCAAAGGGCTCAGTGTAAGGAAGCGCGCGACAGGGCTGGCCGTGGACTGCGGACAGGCTGAGTGGCCGCGCTTGATTCGAACGACGATTTTGTAAAGGTACTTCTGCTTGGATTTAGACCCTTCATTGGGCCTTTGGGGCCTTTTCGCCAGCGCCTTCATATCCTCCACCATCGCGCCGGGCGGGTCCGAGGCGGTGCTGGCCTATCTGGTGAGCCGGGGCGAAACCGCCAACGGCTTACTGCTGGTCACGGCCACGATCGGCAATACCCTGGGAGCCATCACCACCTGGCTGCTGGGCCTGTGGGCGGCATCGGCGTACTCGCTGGACCAGCTCAAGACCGAGCGGCAGCGCAAGGCGGTGGCTTCCGTTCGTCGCTTCGGGGTTCCCATCCTGCTGCTTTCCTGGCTGCCGGTCGTGGGTGACGCTTTTTGTTTCGCCGCCGGCTGGCTGCGCATGTCCTTTCCGCTGAGCCTGGCCGCCATCGCCCTGGGCAAGATGGGGCGCTACGCGGCCATCGTCTACCTCTTTTCCTGAATCAGCGCACATCACCCACCGGCGCCGCGAAGGCATCGGATACCAGGGTTTCCACGTTGTCGCCTGTCAGGCTTTTCAAGAATTCCACCAGGGCATCGAGTTCCGCCGATGTCAGGTTCAGCGGGCGGATCAGCGGGTCAAGTGCTTCGTTGGGTACGCCGCCCCGGTTGTAGAATTCCACCACTTCGCGCAGGCTGCCCAAGGCGCCGTTGTGCATGTAGGGCGCGGTCAGTGCTACGTTGCGCAGGCTAGGCGTGCGGTATTTCCAGCGGTCGCCGGGATTCTGGGTGATCTCGTACAGGCCCAGGTCAGCCGGGCGGGGTTCTCCCACCTGATTGATGAGCGCGGCGTCCATGTCCACCGCGACCCCGGGGGCCAGTTGCACGCGCTGGGTGGCGACGGGTTTGAGCATGCTGTCGCGGTAACCCAAGCCGGTATTGTGCAACCGGTTGTCGGTGAACAGGGCCGCTTGCTCGCCGACCGCATGGCAGGCGGAACAGCCGGCTTTGCCGGTGAAGAGCGCGAAGCCCTGGCGGGCCGCCGGTGACAGGGCCTGCTCATCGTGGCCGTAGCGCCAGCGGTCGAACGGGGAATGGGCGGAAACCAGGGTGCGTTCGTAACTGGCGAGGGCCTGCCCGATGGTCTCCATGCCCGGGCCGCGGCGGAAGGCCTTCTCGAAGAGTCCCCGGTAGTCCGGCAGCGATTTGAGCTTGTCCACCACGAAACCCACGGACGGATTGCCCATTTCGTTGGCCGCGAGGACGGGGCCCCACACCTGGTTTTCCAGCGTGGACTCACGCCCGTCGTGGAAGATCTTTTCCAGATAGGCCGCGTTGTAGATTGTAGGCGCGTTGCGCCTGACCGTCCGCCCCTCGATGCCGATGGCGGTGGCCTGCTCCTGGCTGGTAAAACCTTGCTCCGGTATGTGGCACATGGCGCAGGAGACGGTGTTGTTGAGGGACAGACGTCGGTCGTAGAAGAGTTTGCGGCCGAGGGCAATCTTGTCCGTGGTCAACGGGTTGTCTGCCGGAATCGGAACTGCCGGCAGACCCAACGGAGGCTGCTGCGCGATGGCCAGCAGATCGGCAGCGCGCCCGGTGCGCCCCAACAGGGCCAGGGAATGGGTCTGATAGTCCGCGGCCGCGTATCCGGTTTTGTCATCGCCGGCCCGCAGCGGCTGGGCTTGATGGGCGTTTGCTGACAGCGCCGGCGGCGGACTCTGGTTTGATTCCAGCAGCAGGGTCTTGACGTCGGCGATCAGCGTGTCCGGGTGCAGCACGGAGACGGTGTAGGTGTTGCGTATGCGTTTGTCCCGGTCGATCAGGAAGACCCGCAACAAATGGGAATATCGGCCGGTGAAGACGCCTTTCTCGTCGTATTCCTTTTCCGCGGTTTGTCCGTAGGCGGAGAGTATGGGCTGGATCTCGGATTCGGAGCGCGTGGTGAGGAACCGCCAGTCGACCCCTGGGCCCTGGAAGGCCTGACCGTAGCCTCCCATGATCGCGGGCGTGTCATGGGTAGGATCGAAGCTGAGGGTCAGCAGTCGGAGCTTGTTTGCCACCTCCGGCTCGGTCTTCAGCTTGTTCTTCAGCTTGTGGAATACGGCAGTTGCCAGCGGGCAGCCGTTCACATCGCTGCAGGTGGCGTAGATGAAGGTCAGCACGCTGATCTTGTCGCCATAGAGGTCGTGCAGGCGCAGGGCCTTGCCCTGACTGTTAAGCACGTCGCCGTCTGCGGCGATGCCCATGGCCGGTAGCACGTAACTGCCAGGATTCGGCGCAGCGTAGGGAAGGGGTGCATAACCGGGAGCCAGGGGCTGCGGTTCGGCCACCTTGTCTTTGTCTGACGCCTGAGCCAAGGAATGGAAGGCGAGCAGGGCGAGGAAAAACAGTCGTGAGAGGTTCATCGCCGGAAGCTCCAGGAGAAGTCGGTGGGGCCTCCCTGCCCCGGGTTGCGGTTTTTACTGCGCGCTGGCCAGTTCATGTCCAGCGGGCTTGGCTGCGACGCCGGAATAGAGCGCCTGGGCGCCGAAGCGCATCTGGTGCGGCCGGCCCAGTTTCTCGGCGTAGAAGTCGATGGCGAACTGCTCCTTCAGGTCCTTGCCGTCCCAGTGATACAGCTTCAGGAACTGCTCGTTGTCCTTGCCCTTCTTGTCCCAGTTGGCCAGGAGGCTGGTGGTGTAGTACAGGCGCTTGCCGTCCCAACTGGACGACACCATGTTGACCTGAGCGCCGACGTGCTTCTCGTAAACCTGCTTGGGGTGATGCGGGTCGCTGATGTCGAAGGCGCGAGTGTTGCCGTCCATGAAGGTGTTGACCCACAGGGTCTTGTCGTCGTTGGAGATGGAAATGTCCACCGGCAGCGGCACCTTGGACGGGTCGCCGATATCGGCCACTGCCTTGGCCTGCCACTCGCCCTTGTCGTCCTCGTAGATGAGCCAGATCTTGGAAGTGAGCGCGGTGGTGGTGAAGCAGTAATTGTGGCTGTCGCCCCAGGCGCAGCGGATTTCCAGGGGAGCGCCGGGCACGTCGAACACCTTTTTCGGCTGCTTGGTGTGCAGGTCCCAGGTGACCACGGTATTGCCGAAGTGCTTCATGGCTTCGGTGTCGGTGAGCATCTTGCCGAAGTCCATCATGTAGTTGTTCCACCCGGTGAAGGAGGAGGTTACTAGCAGGTTCTTCCGGGGCAGGGCGCGCACATCGTAGTTGTATCCGTCGGCAAAATTGCCCGTCTTGACCGCGCCGCGCAGGTCACTATCGGTGGGCATCCAGTGAGTGGCGATGAATTCGCCTTCGTTGGTGTATTCCACCAGGGCGGTGCGTCCGCCATGATCCTTGTTGTTGGAAAGCCCCGTGATGATCATGCGGCCGGGCAGGGCGTACATGGTGTGCGGGCCGACCACGCCGCCGCTTTTCTCTACAAAATTGGTGATGGTCTTAACCAGTTTGGGTTTGCCTGGGTCTGACTTGACGTCGAATACGAAGATCTTGCTGGTATCCAGGCCGCCGGCCCAGAGGAATTGGCGGTCATCGGTGAAATCGGAATGGTGCGCCTCGTTGCGCCCGCCCACGGACAGGGTGTTGACGATCTTGCCGTACTTGTCCGACTTGGGGTTCACATCCACGGTGACCAGTTTGTCCTGCTCGTCGCCGATGCCTTCGGCGCCCAGCGTCCAGACGTAGACGTAATCCTCCTGGCCGGTGATCTTCTTCATGTAGGGCGAGGCGCAGGTCTCGTCGGCCTGAATGGAGAGCGGCGCCGCCGTGATAAAGGCGGCGGCAAGGCCGGCGAGGGTGCCACGCACGGCCTTGGCCAGCCGGCCGTTCATCGGTTGTGTCGTTTTCATTGCATATCCTCTTGTCATGTTCAAACGCGGTCGATCGGCCTCGGTCAGTTGCCGGGCTCTGCGGTGGTGGGGTCGATCCTCGACCGGACGCGGCGGATGCTGTCCGCCGGGAACTCTCCTTGGGCTGCGTGCTCGCGAATTAGTTCTTCGCTGGGCGCGATGTACACGCAGTAGACTTTGTCATCCGTTACATAACTCTCGATCCATTGAATCTGGGGTCCCAGGTTTTTCAGGATACTGCAGGACTTCTGGGAAATTCTTTGCAAGGCCTCGGGCGAGAGGTCTCCGGCTCCGGGAATGCTGCGCTCGATTATGTACTTGGGCATGGTTGTGCTTCCTCCTGGCGTAGTATCGGTCGCGATACGACCGGTCGTCTTGCTTCTGGGTAAAAAATTTATCCTCGGAAATAGCCTTCCAGCAGCATCTTGCGGCACTGCTCCAAAGGGGCTACCGACAGTTCGACTTTCATGCGCAACAATGCGCCCTGCCAAGCATTGACCAGGCAGTCGGCCAGTTCCCCGGCGCTCACATCCGTCCGGAACGACTGTTCCTGCTGTCCACGCGCGATGGCTTCCTTAATCTTGTCCCGATACCGGTGCAGGGCATCCCGCAGGGCTTTGCGGCAGGCATCGCTGGTATCGCCGATCTCACCCATGAGGTTGCCCAGCAGGCAGCCACCCTTGTACTGCCGGCGCTGTGACTCCTCGATCAGTTCCTTGAGGTAGGCGTCCAGGGCCTGCGCGCCGGATAACTGCGGGTTGCCCAGATGCCGTTCCAATTGTCGGATGAAGGGCTCGATGTAATGCTGGATCACATCCGCGCCGAACTCTTCCTTGCTGGCGAAGTAGTTGTAAAACGAACCCTTGGGGACACCGACGGTCTTCAGGATGTCCTGCAGGCCGGTGCCGTGGTAACCCTGTTCCATGAGCAGGTTGACGCCCTGGTCCAGTAGTCGTTCCTTGGTCAGGTTCTTGGTTTGGGTTCGCATGGGACAATATATTAGACCGGTCGTCTTGGATTGCAAGCAGACCTTTCATGCCGTCTCATGGCCACCGAGCTGTATGCGGCGTGTGAGAAATTCTGCGAAGGGCGGTGCGCGTGGGCCCCGGATGGGGCGGGCAAGACAGCGGGAGGGGGGAGCCCTCAGGGAACTCAGACGGACAGAAGCTTGCGGCTAGCGGCGGGGCGATGGCGCGCGCCATCGCGGCCATAAACGAACTCGCTTTGCGAGCGGCCGTGGAGCACGTCCAGCGAGCGTTGCGTATGTTGGCTCAACAGGGCGATATACGCCCCATTATGCAGGTTGATTTCGTTGCATTGTTCGGCGAGTTCCTTGATCGTCGACCACTTGTTGCGAAACGCGTCCACTTGGGGGGAGGAGGGCAGTGCAGCGAAGAGGCGATCGATTCCGCCACGGCCTGTGGGCAGGTTGTGACGCTTGAACAGGTCTTGCTGGTCGGTGGTCAGGCCATTGATGCGGTCCGCAAGCGATTCCTTCGCCTTGGTGGTTTGCTCCAGGCCAGGCACATCGCGGACTCGGAGGCTTTCCTTCTCCTGCTCCAGGACGCCGCGCATTTCCCCGATCAGTTGCTGATAATGGTCAAACAGCTGATCCAGTGTCTGATAGAAGTCACTCATGGTTCTGTGTGTTCCGTCAGGGAGTCAGTGCTTCAAGTTCCACCAGCCGATTGGCCGCCCGTTGAGGGTCGATCTGGTAATGCCCGCTGGCGATGGCATTGCTGATGCGCTGTACATGTGCCGTGTCCACTATCGGCGCGGCGAGCACATTTTCCGTCATCGCACGCAATTTCAAGGATGTTTCCACGGTGTCGCTAGATGCCGCCGGCTCGTCGGATGAGCTCTTTGCGGGCGAATCCGACACCGTCGGCTTCTTGACTGCGGCGGTTGGCAGGGCGCCGCCTAAAGACTGGATGAAAACGTTCATCGCCGTTCTCCGAATGATTTCTTGTCCTGGGTATCGGCCCTGCCCAATCCTTCTTTAATGAGGACAAATACGGAGTTGGAGATGCCAGCTCAGGGTGAAACGCTGATCGTACCATCGGAAATCACCTGCCCTTCGATGATGCGTTGGGAAGAAACATTGCGCACGCGAATGCGCTGTCCAGCCTCTCCGTCCGTCAGCGCGATGCCTGCCATGCTGACTTCGAAAACCGTGTTCTGGGCCCGAATGGCCACCTGCTGCCCACGCTTGACCAGCTTAACGGTGGTCAGATGGGTCGGCAGGAGGACCGTGCCGGCCGCCAGGGACTTGCGCACCGGCTTGCCGATCACATCCTCCGGGTTGAAGAAGCCGCCGTGCAGGGACGTGGCATCCTTTTCGACCAATTCCACATCGCCTGGCGCGATCAGGCTGCCTTGACGCAAAGCGGTTCGCAGCGCCACCACCTGCTTGGATAGGCGCACGAATGCGCGTCCATAAAGCGACCAGGGCTGCGTGCCTTCGCAGCGCACCGATACCGATATATTCCCGAGATCCCGGGTTCCCGGCAACCTGGCGACGGTCAATGGCCGGTCGCACTGCGGCAGTTGCAAGCGCCGGTCCAGCGGCGCCACATCGATCTGATACTTTTCGCCCGTGTGTCGAAGATTTGACTCCACCTGCTCCAGGATGGCTCCGAGTATCGACTCATGCGACTGCCAGTCCGCCTGACTTTGACCGGGCGCGGCGACTGTCAAGGATAACAATGCAATAACTTTCAATAGGTTTGACATGGATGCGCTCCGCTCGGGAGGGGGCTGGTTCAGGCGGCCCAAGCTGCGACGGGAAGAACCGCCGTGTGGCTTGGGCCTTTCATTGCTATTACAAGCATGAATGATGCCCATGCTTCGATTCTGAGGCGCCACGAGAGCTTGATGCGTCTCCGAGGGGTTTGCAGGCGGCGGAAAATTGCCGCCCTCAAGCTGCTGGTAAATCCAAATCGTCCAATTAACCATCTAAAAACAATTAGATAAGTTTATGGCTCGGTTTGTGCTTCACGGTTGTCAACCGTGTAGGAGGGTTTGTCATGGCCATCAATTTTGACAATGCGTTGGGTATTCATCCCCTCGCGCTTCAGTTCCGCAACCAGCGGGCCGAGTTGCTTGCGTCCAATCTGGCGAATGCCGACACGCCCAACTTCAAGGCCCGCGATCTGGACTTTCAATCGGTCCTGAAAGAGGCGCAGGGCGCTACGCTGAAGCTCACCGCCACCCAGCCCGAGCATTTGCAGGCGCCTGGAGCGGGCGGCAGTTTGGGGGTGGCGCCTCAGTACCGGATTCCGTCACAGGCGTCCCTGGACGGCAATACGGTGGACGCGGAGCAGGAGCAGGTTCGGTATGCGGAAAACGCCTTGAGTTACCAGTTCAGTCTGCGTCTGGTCGGCGACAAGTTTAGCGGTCTGAGCGAAGCCATCCGAGGTGAATGATCATGTCCTCCTTCAAGATCTTCGACATCGCCGGCTCCGCCATGCGGGCGCAGTCGCTGCGACTCAATTTGGTGGCGAGCAATCTCTCCAATGCGGAGACGGTCACCAGCAGCATCAATGAAACCTACAAGGCCCGTCATCCGGTGTTCGCGTCCCAGTTGCAGGACGCCATGGCCAAGCCGGGGAAAGTAGGCGAGGCCGACACCGGTACCGGGGTCAACGTGCTGGGGGTGGTAGAGAGCGACGCGCCGGCACTGGCGGAGTACGCCCCGGAACATCCCCTGGCCAATGCCGAGGGCTATATCTTCCGCCCCAATGTGAATCCGGTGGAGGAGATGACCAATATGATCGCGGCGTCCCGCTCCTACCAGGACAACGCGGAAGTGGCCAACACGGCCAAACAGCTCATGCTGCAGACCCTGCGCATGGGCCAGTAAAGGAGTGAGCCGTCATGAGTGTGAATTTGCAGGCGCTCGACAAGTTGGGCTTGTCGGCCGCGACCAAGGCCACGACCACCACCGATACCAGCAAGTCCAGTCAGATGGGTCAGGACATGTTCCTGAAACTGATGATGACGCAGTTGGAAAAGCAGAACCCGTTGAAGCCCCAGGACAGCAGTGAATTTCTCAGCCAGTTGGCGCAGTTCACCATGGTCACCGGGATTCAGGAATTGAAGAACAGCTTTTCCAGCGTTGCCAGCACCATGAGCGAGGGTCAGGCTCTGCAGGCCGCCAGCCTGGTGGGCAAGAGGGTGATGGTGGAATCGAATCAGGGTGTGCTGGGGGCGACGGGCGGACTGTCCGGGGCCTTGAGCCTGGATGCCAACTCCAGCAACGTGACAGTGCAGGTGCTCAATGCGGGCGGTGCGACTGTGAGAACCCTGGAATTGGGCGATCGCAAGCAGGGCAATGTGCCGTTCACCTGGGACGGAATGCTGGACGATGGTGTTACCGCGGCCAATCCGGGTACTTACACCCTCAAAGCGGAAGCGGTGGTCGAAGGCGAGACCGTCGCACTGGCTCCCCATGTGGCGGCTCCGGTGCAAAGCGTCACCCTGGGCGGGTCGCAGGGAATCGAAGTGGATTTGGGCGTTCTGGGCCGGCATAAGCTGGCGGACATTCTTGAAGTTTTGAATTAATCCGGGAGTAGTGTCATGAGCTTTAGTACAGCAGTAACTGGTCTGAATGCCGCGAGCAACATGTTGTCGGTGACGGGCAATAACATTGCCAACGTCAATACGACAGGCTTCAAGAACTCGCGGTCCGAGTTCGCCGATGTGTATTCCACCGCCCTGAGCAGCGGTGGCAAGACGACGCCGGGTTCCGGTGTGGTCACGACCAATGTGGCTCAGTTGTTCGGGCAGGGCAATCTGCAGTCTACGGGCAACAACCTGGACATGGGCATCAGCGGCGAAGGCTTTTTTGTCATGGGAGAGAGCACCGGCAATTACGCGAGCCACTCCTACACTCGCTCGGGGGCTTTCCACACCGACCAGGATGGTTATGTGGTGGGGAACAACAGCAAGCCCCTGCTCTGTTACCGGCCGAACGGGACGACGGTGGCCGAAGGTTTCAGTACGGGCGTGTTGCAGCCCCTCAAACTGGATGCCAGCGAGGGACAACCAAGCGCAACGACCGCGATCAATACGAGCTTTAACTTGGATGCGCGCAAAAAGATCGTGGACAACGCGGTGTTTCCCTTCGTCGGTCCAGACTCCAGTGGAGTCGTGGACCCTAACACCTATTCCAATTCATCGTCGGTCACGGTGTATGACTCCCTGGGCAACTCCCATTTGGTGACCCAGTATTATGTGAAGCGCGACGTTTCGATTCTTCCTAGCCCCCTGCCGTCACCGGCCACGACCCCTGCCAGTATATGGGATGTTTACACGACGGTAGATGGGAAGGACATTAAGGGAACGTCATCGCCGACCGCGCCTACTCCGGACCGGCTGACCTTCGACAACAGCGGCAAATTGGAGGAGATCTGGCCCGGGGCAAGCCCGGCAGCAGCGGTTACCACGACCAAGATCGCCTATCCCAGCATCTCCGTGGCTGCCGATGCCGCACCGATGCAAATTACGTTGGATGTAGCCGGAAGCACGCAACTTGGCAGCGCGTTCAGCGTCAACACGCTCAACCAGGACGGTGTTACCACCGGCACTCTGTCTGGCATTGACATCAGTGACACCGGCATCGTGTTTGCGCGCTTCACCAATGGCCAGGAAAAGCCCCTGGGCCAGGTGGCCATCGTGCGCTTCGCCAACCCGCAAGGCCTGAACAAGGTAGGCGACACCAGCTGGAAGGAGAGCGTGCAGTCGGGCGTGCCATTGAGCGGCGTGGCCGGTTCCGGCTCCTTCGGCACCATCAAGTCCGGGTCATTGGAGAGTTCCAACGTGGAGTTGTCGCAGCAGCTGGTGAACCTGATCGTGGCGCAGCAGGCCTACCAGGCCAATGCCCAGACCATCACCACGGAAAACGAAGTGACGCGGACCCTGCTGCAGATCCGTTAATCCGCATTAGCTGAACAGGAGTAGCCGTCATGGACCGCGCATTGTTCGTCGCCATGAGCGGGGCCAAGCAGATCCTGCAGGCCCAGACCTCCAACGCCAACAACCTGGCGAACGTGAATACCACGGGCTTTCGCGCGGACCTGGAACAGTTCCGCAGCCAGCCCGTGTTTGGACCGGGCTACCCCAGCCGGGTCTACGCCATGCTGGAACGGCCGGGTGTCGATTTCTCGTCGGGGATGATGCAGAACACCGGTCGGGATCTCGACGTTGCGGTGGACGGCGAGGGCTGGATAGCCGTCAAGGGCACGGATGGCAAGGAGGCCTACACGCGGGCAGGGGATTTGCATATCACTCCTCAAGGACAGTTGCTGAACGGCGAGGGACTGCAGGTTGTAGGCAATGCCGGGCCGATCACGGTGCCGCCGGCGCAGAACCTGACCATCGGCAGCGACGGCACCATCAGCTTCATACCGTTGGGACAGAACGCCACGACCCTGGCGGCGGTGGACCGGATCAAGCTGGTGAACCCGCCCAAGGATCAGATGGAAAAGGGCAACGACGGATTGTTCAGGGTCAAGGGCGGCGCGCCGGCACCGGCGGACGCCCAGGTCAAACTGGTTTCCGGTGCCCTGGAATCCAGCAATGTGAGCGCGGTGGAAGAGATGACGCAGATGATCCAGCTCCAGCGCCAATACGAGATGCAGCTGAAATTGATGAAGACCGTCGAGGACGACGGGGCCGCCAGCTCCAAGCTGATGCAGATTAGTTAACGAATCGCGGTATAGAGGACAAGACCATGACCACGCCATCGCTATGGGTCGCCAAGACCGGACTGGATGCCCAGCAGACGCACATGCAGGTGATCTCCAACAACCTGGCCAATGTGAACACGACAGGGTTCAAGAAGGACCGTGCGATGTTCGAGGACTTGCTGTACCAGAACGTGCGCCAGGTGGGCGCCCAGTCCACCCAGACCACGACCTTGCCCTCGGGCCTGCAACTGGGCACGGGCGTCAGGACGGTGGCCACCCAGAAGATCCACACCCAGGGCAACATCATGCAGACACAGAATCCCCTGGATGTTGCGATCAATGGTCGCGGCTTCCTGCAGGTGGTCATGCCCAACGGCGACATCGCCTACACCCGCGACGGATCGCTCAAGATCGATTCCACCGGACAGATCGTCACCAACAACGGCGATCCCATCGAGCCGGCCATCACCGTTCCCCAGGATGCCTTGAGCATCACCATCGGTGACGACGGCACCGTGTCGGTCCTGCAACCGGGCAACACCGCTCCGGCCCAGGTGGGCAGTATCCAGCTGGCGGATTTCATCAATCCCACGGGTCTGGACCCCATAGGCAACAACCTGTTCCGCGAGTCGGTTTCCAGCGGCACCGCCATCACCGGCGCGCCGGGCACCGACAGCCTGGGCAAGATCCAGCAGGGAGCGTTGGAAACCTCCAACGTCAACGTGGTGGAGGAACTGGTCAACATGATCGAGACCCAGCGCGCCTACGAGATGAACTCCAAGGCCATCGAGACCACGGACCAGATGCTGAGCTTCGCCTCCAACACCTTGTAACTGGACTAAAGCCATGAAACGCCTGACGCTGATGCTTCCCCTCGTGCTCCTGAGCGGGTGCGCGTCCCTCCTCAACCCGCCGCCGACCCGTGACCCGGCCTATGCCGCCGTGCGTCCCGAAGACATGATGGTGCCGGCCCAGAATCCGGGCGCCATCTTCCAGTCGGGCAACGAACTGCGCTTGTTCGAGGACGCTAGGGCGCGCCGGATCGGCGATATTCTCACCATCCGCTTGGTGGAGTCCACCGACGCCAAGAAGAGCGCGGCCACCAACGCGTCGCGCAGTGCGGTGACCGAGGTCAAGGCCCCGATGATCATGGGGCAGGAAGCGGCTCAAGTGCTGGGCTATGACCTCCAAACCAGCCTGGAAGCCTCCAACGATTTCAAGGGCAAGGGCAATTCTGATCAGAGCAACGCCCTGAAGGGCAATATCACGGTCAGCGTGGTCGAAGTCTTTCCCAATGGCAATCTGCGGATTCAGGGGGAGAAGCGCGTAGGTCTGAACCGCGGCAATGAATACATCAAGCTCTCCGGCATTGTCCGGCCGGTGGATATCGACACGACCAATTCCGTGGATTCCACCAAGGTGGCTGACGCCACCATGATCTACAACGGCGACGGGGAAATCGCGGATGCGAATCGCATGGGCTGGTTGCAGCGCCTGTTCACCAGCATCCTGTTTCCCTTCTGAACAAAGCGATTTCGGAGAGCCGCCATGGCCACCAAGTATTTGAGAGCACTGTTCGCGGCAGGTCTGGCTGTATCGATATTGTATACGCCTGCGCTGCAGGCCGAGCGCATCAAGGATATTGCCGCGGTTGCGGGTGTGCGCACCAACCAATTGATCGGCTACGGCCTGGTGGTAGGTCTCACCAATACCGGCGACAAAACCACCCGCTTCACCAGCCAGACGCTGCGCAACATGATGATGCAGCTAGGCATGACCCTGAGCAAGGACGTGCCGGTTGCGGGTATCGACCTCAAGTCCAAGAACATTGCCCTCGTCTCGGTTCAGGCGGAATTGCCGGCCTTTTCCAAGCCGGGCCAGATGATCGACGTGACTGTGGCCTCCATGGGCGATGCCAAGAGCCTGCGTGGCGGCAGTCTGGTGATGACGCCGCTGAAAGGTGCCGATGGCCAGGTATATGCCATCGCGCAGGGCAACCTCGTGGTGGGGGGGCTGAGCGCACAAGGGCAGGACGGTTCCAAGGTCACGGTCAACGTGCCCAGCGCCGGCCGTATCCCCAACGGCGCGACGGTGGAGCGGGAGGTGCCCACCGGCTTTGCCCAGGGCAGCAACCTGGTGTTGCAACTGCAGACCCCGGATTTCACCACGGCCAATCGCCTCGCGGAGGAAGTCAACCGGGCCTTCGGCCCCGGCCTTGCGCGTCCCATCGACGCGGCCTCGATCCAGGTAAGCATGCCGCGCGATCCCGCACAACGCGTTTCTTTCACCTCCATGGTGGAAAACCTGGAAATCAGTCCCGGCGACGCGCCAGCCAAGGTCGTGGTCAATTCCCGTACCGGCACGGTGGTGATCAGCAGTCATGTGCGGGTGCAGCCCGCCGCCGTGTCCCATGGAAATTTGACCGTCACCATCACCGAGCGTCCCGAAGTCAGTCAACCGGGTCCTTTCTCGAACGGTCAAACCGCCATCGTGCCACGTTCCGATGTCAACGTGAAGGAAGACGGCAACCGCATGTTCGTGTTCAGACCCGGCGTGTCCCTGGATGAAGTGGTCAAGGCAGTCAACCAAGTGGGGGCGGCGCCGAGTGATCTCGTGGCTATTCTGGAAGCCTTGAAAAGCGCTGGAGCGTTGCGCGCGGAACTCATCGTGATCTAGGAGAGCCGTCATGATCAATCAATCCGGCATGGCCGATGTCTACACCGATTTTCAAGGGCTCGCCAAGCTCAAGGGCGCGGCGAAGCAGAACTCGAAGGAAGCCATCAAGGAGACGGCCCGTCAGTTCGAGTCGGTGTTCATCCAGATGGCCCTGAAGAGCATGCGCAGCACCACCGGCAAGGCCGGGCTGATGGAAAACAACCAGACCAAATTGTACCGCGACATGTACGACCAGCAGTTGGCCCTGGAACTGGGCAAGACGTCAAAGCTGGGTTTCGGCAAGATGCTGGAGCGGCAGTTGGGCGGCTCACCCGACGATCAGAAATTGACAGGCAAGACCCTCGCGGATTACCGCCGCGAGGCGCTGCCGGCCGTCGATCGCGAGCGCGCCTCAGTTGCGCGGGACGTGGCGGGCATGGTGGAGCGCATGGCGGCGGGCGCTGGCACGAAGGTGATGGCCGGTGCGAAGGCGGGACGGTCCGGCGCTTTCTCCAGTCCGCAGGAATTCGTCGACGAACTCTGGCCCCATGCCCAGCAGGTTGGTGAGGAACTGGGCGTCGATCCCAAGATGATCCTGGCTCAGGCGGCCCTGGAGTCCGGGTGGGGCAAGGCGGTGATGCGGGCGGCGGATGGCAGCCACAGCCACAACCTGTTCGGCATCAAGGCGGATCGCAATTGGGAGGGGCGCAGCATCGCCACCAGCACCCTGGAATACGAGAACGGCGCGCCGGTGCGCACGCGGGCGGCATTTCGCGCCTATGACAGCTATGCCGACAGCTTCCGCGACTACGTGCAGTTTCTCAAGGCGAATCCGCGTTACACCCAGGCGCTGCGCAACGCCGAGAATCCGGAGCGCTACATCGCCGGTTTGCAGAAGGCAGGCTATGCCACAGACCCCCATTACGCGCGCAAGGTCATGTCCATCTACAGGGGCAATGCGGCGTTCGAGGGCCTCGATCAGGCTTAGGCGGGCTTGTTAAGCAGGATAACGGGCCGATAACCCGCTTGGAAAGGCGGCAAAATTGTTGAGGACCATGACATGTCAGGCGAACTACTAGGCATCGCAACGTCGGGGCTGATGGCATTTCAGCGCTCCCTGACGACGACCAGCCATAACATTGTCAATGTCGACACGGAAGGATACAGCCGCCAGCGTGCCGACCTGGCCGCGCAGGACGCCAATTTCATTGGCCAATCCGGGTATATTGGGAGCGGCGTCAACGTGGCTTCCGTGCAGCGGAGCTACGACGTTTTTCTGACGAATCAGGTTCGCACTAGCACCTCCGCCCACTCGGAACTGGACGCCTACTACCAGTTGGCCACCCAGGTGGACAACATGATTGCCGATCAGGACAGCAGCCTTTCTCCGGCCATGCAGAGCTTTTTCGATGCGGTGCACGGCGTGGTGAACGAGCCGACCTCGGTTCCGGTGCGGCGGGTGATGCTGACGGCGGCGCAGACCATGGTCAACCGCTTCAATGTGCTCAACGAGAACTTCGACAACCTGCGCGATCAGGCCTACCAGAGCATGGAAAGCAACATCAACCAGCTCAATGCCCAGGCCAGCAACCTCGCGGAACTCAACAAGAAAATCGTTGCCGCTACCGGCAAGGCCAATGGCAATCCGCCCAACGACCTGTTGGACCAACGCGACCAGTTGCTGGTGGACATGGCCAAGCACCTGGATGTCAGGGTGATTCCCGAAAGCAATGGCGCGGTCAATGTTTTCGTGGGTTCGGGCCAGGCCCTGGTGATGGGCACCCAGGCGGCTAGCCTGCGGGTGCAGGATTCCATGTACGGCGATACCCAGAAGGACATTGCTCTGGTGGCCAACGGCTCCAGCAATTCGACCATCGTCACCAATCTGCTCACGGGGGGAGACATTGGCGGCATGATGAATTTTCAGAAGGATTTTCTGGATCCGGCTCAAAATGATCTGGGCCGGATCGCCGCCGCCTTCGCCGACCAGTTCAATACCCAGCACCGTGCCGGTTTCGACCTGAACGGCGTTGCCGGCGTTGACTTCTTTTTCGAGCCCTCGCCCACGGTGGCCAACAATAAGCTCAATACAGTAGGGTCCTCGCTGACCGTTGCCTACAACGACTTCCAGCAGATGTCCGGCGCGGATTACAAGGTGGATGTGACCGCCACCGGGGTCAATATCACCAATCTGCGCACCAGCTCGATTCAGGCGCTGGCCGTGGCGATTCCCCCGGGCACCTTCAATCTCGATGGTCTGGACTTCACCTTGAGCGGCGTGAATGCTGGCGACAGCTTTATCGTCAGCCCCACCCGTGCCGCCGCCGGGAGCCTGAGTATCGCCGCCGGCATGAACGACCCCGCCCTGATCGCCGCGGCAGCTACCGGTTCCGCGACCCCTGCGACGGCCAAGGTGGGCGACAACACCAATGCCCTGGCCCTGACCCGGTTGCAGGCCGCCAAAAACCTTCTCAATGGCCGGGCGACCTATCAGGACGCGTTCAACGAAATCGTCGGCACCGTGGGCAATCTGACCAAGGCCGCAGAAATCAATTCCTCCGCCCAGAAAAGCTTGCTCGATCAGGCCACCCAGCAGCGTGACTCGGTTGCTGGCGTGAATCTGGACGAGGAGGCGGCCAACCTGATCAAGTTTCAGCAGGCCTACCAGGCCGCAGCCCAGACCATTTCGGCCGCACAATCCACCTTTGACGCGCTGATTGGCGCCGTGAGGAGATAGCCATGCGCATCTCGACCCAATTGACGCAGGAACTCGGCGTCAACGCCATGCTCAACCAGCAGAGCAAGATCGCCAAGAGCCAGGTGCAGATGGCATCCGGCCTGCGCGTGGTGACACCTTCGGACGACGCGCCAGCCGCGGTGCGCGCCCTGCTGTTGACCGAGTCCATCAGCATCACCGAGCAGTATCAGAGCAACGTGACCATGGCCACGTCGCGCCTGTCCCAGGAAGATTCGGCCTTGGACAGCGTGCTTAACGCCATGCAGCGGCTCAACGAGTTGGCGATACAGGGCCGTAACGACAGCCTGTCCGAGTCCGACCGCCGCTCCATCGAGGTGGAGGCGCGCCAGATCCTGTTTCAGGTACGCGACCTGGCCAACGCCAAGACCGATGGCGGCGAATACCTTTTCGGTGGCTTCAATTCCACCACACCGCCCTACGCCTATCAGGCTTACACCGTGGGCGGCAGCGAAGTGGGCGGCACCTATGTCTACCAGGGGGACGCCAGCCGGCATTCCACCATGGTGGGTCCGACCTTTCGTCTCGAGGACAGCGACCCCGGCAGCGACATCTTCAATATCGATATCGCCGACATGCCCAGTCCCGCGGTGGAGGTGCAGACCCCGAAGACCAACCTGGGCAGCATCGATGCCACCATCAGCAACGCCGGCGCCCTAACCGGTCATGACTACAAGGTCGACGTCACCTCGGCGGGCGTGACCATTACCGACCTGGCCACCGGCACGGCAAGTAGTCTTCCCAGTTCGACCGCGGGCTATCCGATCGTTACGCAAGATGGCATCACATTCGACCTGACCGAGTCGGTGAACGCCATCGGCACCTCGGGCAGCACCGACAGCTTCCAGGTCAATCTCACCAGCCGAGTCTGGCCGCCGGTGGTGCCGCAAGGAGCGTCCAGGCCCTGGATGACCGGCAATCCGGCCCCGGATCCGCCGGCCGTGTTCGCGCAACCGGAGGAGAACATCCTCAATGTTATTTACAACTTCGCGGAGAACATGAAGAACAACACGCCGGACGACAAGGACATCGAGCGTATCCAGCGCGCCATGACCGCCGTGGACGATATTCGTGTGACCGTGGGTGCCCGTTTGCAGGCCTTGCAGAGCCAGGATGCCATGAACCTCAAGTTCACCACCGACCAGAAGGGCTATCTCTCCACCACCCAGGATCTGGACTACGCGACTGCCATCAGCGAGTTCAACCTTCAGACCTTCGCCTTGAAGGCGGCCCAGCAAGCCTATTCCAAGGTCCAGGGGCTCACCTTGTTCGACTATATTTGACGCCGCGATGTTGCTTAGCCGGGTTCCAGAGCTCTGACGCAGCCAGCGGTCGTTCGCTCCACGGGCTGAAAACTCGCAGCCCTTGCGCGCGAACCGGCGGCGCCTTCTATCGACTCCCACCTATTTCCACTGTGGCAAATGCGTCTGCCTGCTCGACGGGGTGTGGCATATGACACACCTATGAGCTTTTGCTTGTGTAGGGAAAAGCTTCATCGGGTACGTATTTCCTATACGCTGAATCTGCTGCTCGCCAATCCCCGGGATGACCTGTGATTTGCAGCCTGTCGTACGGCTTTTTCTGATTGGTTGGGTGTCCTGAATGCGTGAGATGCCTCAGTTGACACAGGATAAGTGCGGCATATGGCGCAGTTTGAGGTGCCTAAAGCCACGCTTCCTTCCGTATGGCTGCAATTCCTGACTGAATTGCCTACATTTTTTTGGGTTGGCGCAAAACGTGCTTGAAGACGCGTGTCGATAATGACAGGACGCCGGCAGGACTGCTGGTCGCCCACGCATCACCATCCGAAAATGACGAGGACTTGCAATGTTCGAACATAATAAGCACAAGAAACTGATTAGCTTCCTGGCCGTGGCGGCCCTGGGTGGCGCTGCGCAGGGCGTTCACGCCCATGCCGGGTTCAAGGAACAGATCGATTCCGGTACGTCGACCCAGTCGGCCAAGTGGAACGCTGTCACCATCACCCACGGCTGTAATTCCAATGCCGGCGGCGAGGGCAGCACCGCGCCGCACAAAGACGTCATCGCCCTGAGCGTGGTGTTCCCCGATTTCACCAAGACCTCCAACGTGGTCATGCGCAAGAGCCTGAGCACGGCCACCGTCACCGCCGGTGAGGAGCCGACCGTTACGAGCTTTGAAAACGACATCGTCGATTCCACTGCCGACGTGGCTTTGAAAACCTCTATCGCTCTGGACATGGGCGGCGACCAGTTATTCGCCAACAACCTGCCGACGGTGGACGCTAGCGGCAATAACCGCGGCTGGCAGGGCTGGAACGGTAATTTCCCGATCAAGGGACCGGTTCTGATTGAAAGCGCCAAGAAGCCGGACGGCAGCGATATCAGCACCACCGGGCTGTCGCCCTTCCGCATCGGCGGCATCCAGTTCAAGGAGACCTCCTGCGCCAAGACCCTGAGAATCCGCGTCGCTGTGGCCGACTGGTGCGGCAAGGGCAACAAGTCGTACAAGGACGCGGCCTCCAACGTGGATGTCTGGATCGGCTCCAAGACTGCCTTGTTCAACGATCCGGCCACCATGCCCAACGAGAGCCAAGCCATCTTCTGGCCCACCCTGACCATCAACAACAAGGACTACGATGCGACGGCCTGCGCCTCGGCGGATTATGACACCTTGTTCATCGAGCCTTCCACGGCGGACATCGATGCCATGCTGCCCATGCGCAAGCAGAAGTATCCGAAGGGATCCGGCGAGAAGTACTGGCCGACCAAATAAAGTTTTGAGTATCCGGTAAAGCGGGCACTTGCCTCTTGCCGCCATGTAATTTGATATCATGGTGGCAATTTTCTCCAGCACTCTTTTCTTAAGAAAAGAGTGCTGTTTTTTTCAAAGGGCGTGACACACGTTTATCTCCATGACTGAATTCAGAAAAGCTTTGACGGTCAGCGCATGGCTCTGCGGTTCTTTTTTGGCCGGAACTGCGGTGGCCGAGGATGTGCAGGAGGCAACCCTCAGTGGCGGCAGAGGCGCCATTGACCAGTATCAGGTTTCGTGTCCGGAAGGCACGGACCACTTGAAAATACAGGCAAGCCGGAGCCTGGCGCCGCAGGCGAGCCTGCTACAGAACCTCAAGGTCGCCAAAGGCGGCAATGTGGCCAACTCCGCTCCGGTCACGCCAGGCATGACGCAGGAGGTGTCCCTGGACGGCGGCAAAGGCAAGTATTCCATCACCATCGATACCAGCGGCAGTACCGGTTCATCCAAGCAGTCCTATTCTGCCGGGTTCCAGTGCCTGAATGCGGCAGGACAGGCGGTCAAGACCTCGTTGACCAGTTCGGCCGGAAATCTCAAGAAGAAGGGAAAAAAGCTCACGGTCAATTGCGGTAAAACCAAAACCGGGGGCGATCCGAAGTCCTTGCTGGTCCAACTCACCAATATCACGAAAGGGACTCCGGTCCTGATTGCGCAGGTTACTAACTTCTCGAATTCCAGATTTTCTGATAACCGTCCGGTTGCCGTCAGTGTCCCGGAAAGTTTCCCAGGTGAATTGACTGGCTTTGACCCGGGCGACTACCAAGTCCTCGTCGCCCACAACGGCACGCCCGCCCCGGCTGATTTTCAGTATGTCCTGCGGAGCAGTTGCCTGGACAGTTCTGATGTTGAAGCCGGAACACCGGTGGTGACCCTGCTGCAATCTTCCTCGCCCTGAATGCGCCATGATCAACCGTAGACGACTTTCTGATATGGCAGGAGCGGCAATGAATTCGCATGTTTTCAATATCGTATTTACTGGCCTGGCGGCGCTGATCTGGTCGGGCAGTGGCTTCGCCCACGAGGAGAGCAGTCCCCTCGGCGTTGGTGTCACCGCCACGGATGTGCACACCATTTCGTGTTTCGACGATGGCAACGGCACCCCTGCCTTCCTGCTGTTCGAACTGGTTGCCGGTGCGCCGGCCAACGGACCGGTGGTGAGCGCTCAGATACTGGTGCCGGACAAGCAGATCGTCATGAATGTCACTGATCCGGTGAGCGGTGATTTGGGTGGCAGTGGCGAGGTCAGAATCGACGGCGGTACGTCGCCCTATCGGGTCATCGTGAACAAGGCGGGGGCCGGCAAGGCCTTCTACACGATGATCTACCACTGCGAGACGGCTGGTTCCATTCATACCGGCACCGACCAGAGCTATTCGCAGAACCAGTGAGGCCTGTTTTTGGAGGCTGCATACGCGGCTGGCGCGCCAGGTCTGAAATGGGTCGTTGGATTTGATAGCGATGTTCCGCCGCTAAGACGTGGTCCGGCCTCAGGTTTTCCGGCAGGGCTTCAAGGCCATGGGTTCGCCCTGCGAGGTACAGCTTTTCGCGCGGGATGCCCGCCAGGCCGAGCAGGCGGCCGGGGCCGCCATTGCCGATGTGCAGAGACTGGAGGCGCGCTATTCGCGCTACAAGGACGACAGTTTCCTGTCCGAGATCAACCGGGCCGCGGCGGTGGGCGGTTCCATCGAAGTGGATGCGGAAACGGCCGGACTGCTCAATTACGCTCTCGCCTGCTATGAGCAGAGCGGGGGCTTGTTCGATATCACCTCCGGTTTGTTGCGCCAGGTTTGGCGCTTCGATCAAGGCAAACTTCCCGAGGCGGGGCAGGTGGAAGCCCTGCTGGAGCGGATCGGCTGGGACAAGGTGACATGGAAGCCGCCACGGCTCGACTTCAGGGTGCCCGGCATGGAACTGGATCTGGGCGGGGTGGTGAAGGAATACGCCGTGGACCGGGCCGCGGCCCTGTGCCGCGAAGTTGGTGTGCATAGCGGCATCGTCAACCTGGGCGGCGACATCAAGATCGTCGGCCCGCGCGCGGACGGGACGCCCTGGCGCATCGGCATCCGCCATCCACGCCAGCATTCCGGGGTGCTGGACACCATTGAACTGCACGAGGGCGCGGTTGCCAGCAGCGGCGACTACGAGCGCTGTATCGTGCTTGGCGATGAGCGTTACGGCCATGTGTTGAACCCGAAGACCGGCTGGCCTGTGCGGCATATGGCGGCGGTCACCGTGGTCGGCGAGTTCTGCGTCGTCGCCGGCAGCGCCTCCACCATCGCTATGCTCAAGGAGCGGGACGGACCGGCCTGGCTGCAATCCCTGGGCCTGGCGCATCTTTGGATGGATGTGCGCGGCGCCGTGGGCGGCTCCCTGGCTGGCCATGCCTGATACGCAGTCTGTATTCCAAGAACGAAAAGCGCATGAACGATAGCCCAGGCAATTTGGGCGGCAAGGCCGCTCTTTTTTTCACCGTATTTGTCACCGGGTCCGCGGTGATGGTCATCGAACTGCTGGGGACGCGGCTGATCGCGCCTTTCTACGGCGCCAGCCTGTACGTGTGGTCTTCGCTGATTTCGGTGACCATGATCGCCCTGGCCCTCGGCTATTTCATGGGGGGGCGCTGGGCCGACCGCGCCCGGCGCTCGGGCCTTTCCCTCATCATCGCCCTGGCCGCGGTACTGACCCTGGCGATCCCCTGGGCGACCCGTCCCGTGCTCCTGGCGACCGATCCCCTGGGACTGCGCCTGGGCGCTTTCATCAGTGCACTGGTTCTGTTCTCCCCGAGCCTCACCCTGCTGGGCATGGTGGGCCCTTTCGCCATCAAACTCTCCACCTCCACCCTGGCTGGGGTGGGTAACAGCGCGGGCTCGATATATGCCGTCAGCACCGTGGGCAGCGTGGTGGGCACGCTGATCCTGGGGTTCTTCCTGTTTCCTCTGATAGGCTCGCGCGAGATATTGGTGGGCACGGGGTTGCTTCTTCTGGCCCTGTCCCTGATCGTGGGATTGCTGGAGCGAGGCCGTCTCGGCGCGGCCAAGGCGCTGTTGCCCGCGTTCCTGCTCGGTGTGATCGGCTTGGGGATGGTGCCCAAGGTGCTGAGCGCCGGCCATGTGCCGGTGGGCGATAAGTTCCGCGTCCTGTCCGAGCGCGAGAGCCTGTACGGTTGGGTGCGCGTGATCGATGATTCCTCGCGCCGCTTGCGACTCCTCACCTCGGATGCCTCCGCCATCGGCGCGGCGAGTCTGGTCAATGGCGAGAGCGTGCTGAGTTACCAAGACATCGTCGGGTTGATTCCCGCCATGCGCCCGCCCATGCAACGCGGGTTGATCGTCGGCCTGGGCGCCGGCCACATGGGCAAGGTGCTGCACGACCGCTACCGGATGGTGACCGATTCCCTGGAAATCGACCCGGCGGTCTCCAGCGCCGCGGAGGATCACTTCGCGTTCAAGCCCACCGGCAGGGTGATCGTGGGCGATGCCCGCTATGAGATCCGCCATCTGACCGGACCTTATGACCTGATCATCCTCGATTGTTTCACCGGCGGGTCCGAGCCCGCCCATTTGATGACGGTGGAGACCCTGGAACAACTGCGGGGGCTGCTGTCGGAACGAGGCATACTGGCGGTGAATTTCGTCGCCTTCGCCCAGGGGCCCAACAGCCTCGCGCTCAACTCCGTTTCGCGCACCCTTGCCCAGGCCTTCCCCCAACAGGCGGTCTTCATTTCCGAACCGGGCAAGGAGTTCACCGACTTCATCTTCCTGGCCGGTCGCCAGCCCGTCGACATCCATGCGCCAGGCCTCTCGCCAGACCAGACCGCCTGGCTGCAGGAGCGGGTGTTCCCGGTGGACCCCGCGCCTGGCACCGTGCTGACGGACAACCTGAATCCCCTGGAACATCTGCAGATCGCCAAATCCGAGCATTACCGGCGTTTCCTGGTGGACATGTTCGGCGGCGATCTGTTTGTGCGCTGAGGGCAGGCGATCCTGCAGGTGAGCGAGCGCAGCGTCGAAGCAAGTCGCGCAGTCATTCAGGGCTTCGTGACGGGCGCCCTCGGCTGCGGCTGTCCCGCTGAGGTCTTCCGCCAGATCGAATCCTCATGGCCAAGGGTGGAGCGGACTGATCCGAACTACCTGCGTATCCTGATCGGCGGCAGGCTCTTGATCTACGCCGTGGAAGGATCGGAGGGGAGTTCCTTGCTCCATTGGCTACCGTCCCTTGTGGAGCGGGGCAGGGCGGAGCGGGACGCGGCGGCTTACAACCGCTTCCGGCTGGTTCTGCTGATGGACGGAGCGGCCGATGGCCGCGATGAAATGGAGGCCGCGTTCGCGAGGCAGGCGGGGGATGACGGCAAGGCGCACTTGCATTTCCTGCCCTCAGGATCGGCCTGGCACGCGGTGCGCTCGGCGCTCGAATCGGATTTTACGACGGGATAATCGGAGTCTAGCCGGACTCGCCTTCCTCGGCAGCGTCCTTGTTACGCCCTTGCAGGACGTGACGTCCCTCGCCGAGGGGAAAGCGCTTCTTGGCATTGATCACCCAGCCCTTGGCCTTGGCCACCTTCACGTCGCGCACTTCCTCTTCCAGCAGCAGGCGTTGGCGCTCCATGGCCAGCAGTTCGATCTCGCGCTTGATGTGTTCCTCCATGTCGTCCATGGTCTGCGCGCGGCGGGTTTTCTCGTTGATGTCAGCATCCAGTTCCAATTCACGCAGATGGGCGGTATGGCGGATCTGTTCCTGCCGCTGGCGCGCCTCGCTGCCCCGCTGCTCGTCCTGCATGGCTTCCTCCACGCGTAATTCGGCACGCAGGCTCTCCAGTTCCTGCTCCAGACGCACCTTGCGCAAGGTTTCCTCACGCTGTTTGACGGCGAGGAGTTGTTCCTCCTGCTCTAGCCGACGCTGCTGCTCGAGCAGGGACTGCGCGTGCGCCTCCTGTTGCGCCTGCTCCTCCGCCACGCGTTGACGGCGGAGTATCTCGAGGTACAGCGTCCGGTGCCGGGACCAGGGCGCGGCGGCTTCGATTTCCTCCAGCGATCCGAAAACGGGCGTGATGCTGCAGCGGGTGCGGCACTGGATGTAGCGGATCGCCAACTGCTCGTTGATTTCCCGCTCGATGGCCTTCTCGTGGGTGGCGCAGCCCTGTTCCAGCCAGGCGGGGTCGGCTTCCAGGCGGCGCAGGTGTTCTTCCACCTGGTCGCGCAGCAAGGCGTGGTGGCTCTGGCGGATATGCCGGCCCAGTTCCGGCAGGGCCTCCAGATGGTCCCGCGCATAGCGCAAGGTGGGCTGGAAGCGCACTGACACGCTGGCGGAGACGGTGCAGAACGAGCCCAGCACCAGAGGTTCGACGGGAATCTCCCAGTCCTCGATGGGGAGTTCGAACACTTCGTGGTAGAAGCGTTTGATGAAGCGCGCCGGGCGCGGCGCGACGCGCACGACGGGCCCGAGGCGGGTGACCACCACGCTGCGGCCGCCTTCGAAGCCCGCTTCCCAGATGTGATCGTTAGCCTCGAACAGCAACTCATCCATAACGCTTTTTCTCCATGGCTACACGAATCCGCTCGTCATTGGCCGGCGCCGGTTCCTCGCGGCGCAGCTTCAGACGCTCCGAAATGATGGGATAGAGGTTCGGCGCGAACTCCACCGCCTTGCCGCTGATCTTGCGCAGGTAGCCGCGATTGAGCAGAAAGGCCACGGCGAACATGCGAGTCCAGTCCGAATAGCGCCGCGCCCGTTCCAGTTCGGTCTTCTCGATCTGGAATTCCAGTTCGTCGTTGCCGTTGATGGTGAACTCGCCGAACTGGCGAAGGCCCGCGTAGGCCAGTTCCTTCTCTTCCTCGGTGAGGGGCCCCGGGGCCGTGGATTCCAGGCGATAGGACAGCACCAAGGTGAAGAAATCCACCATGCAGGCACAGGCCAGGGCGAACCAGGAGATGTTGCGCCACATGTCAAAGGTGGGTGTGATGCCCTGGCTGAACTGAGGGAAGGGCGCCGGGACCGGTGCCTTCACCGGTGTCAGGCCGGCCCCCGCGGCCAGGGAATCGGCGCGGGTCTGGACATTGCGCAGCGCTTCCTGAAGCTTCTCGTAGGCGCTCGCGTCACTGGGCTGCCGCGTGAAGCCCTGGCTCGCGCCGCGCAGCGCCAGGATGGCGCCATCCAGGGCCGCCAGGTCGGTCTTGAGGCTAGCCAGCTTGGTTTCCTCACGCTGCTGGATCTCGTTGTAAAGGCTCCAGAACTTGCCCTTGCCGACCTTGCGCGCCGTGTTTTCCTGCATGGCCGGGTGGTTGCCCAGATAGGCCTGAGTGGCTTCCAGGCGAGCGGCCTCGGCCTTGCG
Organism: Methyloterricola oryzae; assembly: GCF_000934725.1. Classification (NCBI taxonomy): domain Bacteria; kingdom Pseudomonadati; phylum Pseudomonadota; class Gammaproteobacteria; order Methylococcales; family Methylococcaceae; genus Methyloterricola; species Methyloterricola oryzae. The sequence goes on along the minus strand of NZ_JYNS01000007.1, from coordinate 183,645 downwards.
TTCCTGCTGCGCGATCAATCCGCTGTGCTGGCGCGCCACGTCTTCAAGGTAGCGCGCGACATCGCTTTCCAGGGCGGCGGTCTTATCCAGCAGCAACTGGTCGCGCTGAGAGAACTCGTAGAACTTGAAATAGGAGAACGATACCGAGACCACCAAGGCGACCACCAGGGAGCCGGCGATGCTGAGGTAGCGCGGCAGGTTGGCGCGCCAGTGGGTGCCCGCCAGCTCCAGGGTGCAGATGACGATGATGGATTGCACCGCCACCGTGATGATCAGGGCGATCCACCAGGTAATGAAAAAAGACATGCCATAATAGGTCGTGTAGCCGGAGGCCACGCTCAGCAGCAGCACGATGGGGATGGACCAGACCCGCAGCAGCCCGACGAAGGTGCTCTGAACGGAGTTGAGGATCTGCCCGATGCGCCAGACCTGCGCGGTCATGACGTGGGCCCCGATAGGCCTGATGGCGGGATGGAACGCGCCGGCGGCGCTGAAACAGGGGACTGCCGGGTGGTCTTATCATGCATAGGGATCACCGTCGGTTGGGAAGTCCCCGACATGCTATTGCTTTCCCGGATCAATTTGAAGAGTGAAGGGCATGGAAATCTTTTTCCTGATGCTGGTTGTGGTGGTCGTCGTGGTGGTCGGCAATCTGCTGGTGCTGCTGCGGACGGCGAAGCAACCGAAGGTGCCGGATTCGGTCAAGGCGAAACCCTATGACGATGAGGAAGGCGGCTGGTAGGTCCTGCAGTTCCCTGGAAGTCGTGCAAATCGTTGCAGAAGAGGACGCGTGATGGAGAATACCAACGACACCTTGATAGGACACGTGGTGCGGGTGGACGGCAGTGGCATGCTGGGGCGGCTGTTGGGCGAGGACGAGGGCTTCCGCGACCAGGTGACGGTGGGCGGTGAAACCCAGATCGTCGGGCAGGTGGGCTCCTACGTCTCCATCCATCAATTCGGCCTGCGCGTGCTGGCTATGGTCAAGCGCATCGAGGCGACCCAACCCAAGGGCTGCCGCTCCGCCGCCGGCTGCTCCGTGACCCTGACGCCCTTGGGCGAGGTGGGTGACAAGAACCAGTTCCAGCGGGGTGTCCGCCGCTATCCGACACCCGGCGCGGAAATCCACGCGGTGGCGCCGGAGGAGATCAATTCCATCTTCGTCAAATACCGCGCCCAGCGCTTCAACCTGGGTTATCTGCGCAGCCATCCCGCCACGGGCGTGTATCTGGACGCCTCCGCACTGTGCAGCCGCCATTTCGCCATCCTCGGCCAGTCGGGCTCGGGCAAGTCCTGGACCGTGGCCAGCCTGATCCAGCATGTGGTCTCAGCCATGCCCAAGGCGCACATCATTCTGCTCGACCTGCACGGCGAATACTGCTGGCGCGGTCGCGACGGCCAGCTCAATTCGGCCTTCGATCCCAAGAATACCCGCTACCTGGACGCGCGCCGCCTGGAGATTCCCTACTGGCTGATGACCTTCGCCGAGTTGGTGGACCTGTTCATCGACCGCAACGACGAAGGGGCCTCGGTGCAGATGGCCTTTCTGCGCGAGACCATTTTTGCCTTGAAGAAGAAGAGCGCGGAGCAGTTGGGCATGGACGCCGTGTCCATCGACTCGCCCGTGTATTTCCCGTTGAAAGCCGTCTATGACAGCTTCAAGGAAGCCAACGAGATGCGCACCGACTTCGGCAAGACCAAGGGGCCGTTGTTCGGGCAATTCGACGAGTTCCTGGTGAAGCTCATGAGCCGGCTCAACGACGTGCGCTACGATTTCCTGCTCAGCCCGCAGCGGCGCAACCGCTCCGAATCCCTGGAGAGCCTGCTGCGGGATTTCGTCGGCCTGGGCGAGCCCCGGGCGCAGATCACCGTCATCGACCTGAGCCCGGTGCCCTTCGACGTCCGGCCCACGGTGTCGGCGCAGATCGGGCGCCTGGCCTTCGAATTCAACTACTGGAACCCTCAGAACCGGGAATTCCCGATTCTCCTGATCTGCGAGGAGGCCCATGCCTATATTCCGCGCGACTCGGCCGCCGGGTTCGAGGGCACGCGCAAGTCCATGGAACGCATCGCCAAGGAGGGGCGCAAGTACGGGGTCGGATTGTGCGTGGTGAGCCAGCGGCCCCACGAACTCTCGGAAACCGTGCTGTCCCAGTGCGGCACCTACGTATGCCTGCGCATCACCAATCCGGACGATCAGGCGTATGTTAAGAAGCTGGTGCCGGAGGGGGAGGGCGATCTGGTGGACATCCTCACCGCCCTGGGGCGTGGCGAAGCCATGGTGCTGGGCGAGGCTACCCCGCTGCCGGTGCGTTTCCAGGTTTACAAGCCGGACCCGCCGCCCAACAGCAACGACGTGGATTTCCATACCTACTGGAACAGCGGCCCCGACGATCTGGACATCAACAGTATCGTGCAGCGCTGGCGCAGCCAGGGGCGTTGAAGCCGTGGCGTCGGGATCTTGAAGGAGAACAGCATGGACCCATTCCTGCGGGCCGCTATTGAAGAAGCCGAGAAGGGCTTGGCCGAAGGCGGCATACCCATCGGTTCGGTGATCGTCCACGGCGGGCGCATCATCGGGCGCGGGCACAATCGCCGGGTGCAGTCGGGCAGCGCCATCCTCCACGGAGAAATGGACGCCCTGGAAAACGCGGGCCGCCAGCCGGCCTCGGTATATCGCGAATGCACCCTCTACACCACGCTGTCGCCCTGCGCCATGTGCAGCGGCGCCATCCTGTTGTACGGGATTCCCCGCGTGGTGATCGGCGAGAACCGCACATTCATGGGCGAGGAGGATTTGCTGCGCGCTCGCGGCGTGTCCCTCGAGGTGGTGGACGATGAGACTTGCGTCCGGCTCATGCGGGATTTCATCGCGGCCCACGGCGAACTGTGGAATGAAGATATCGGTGTCTGACGGCTAGCCCATGATGACGTACCGCATAACCCTCCTGCTCGCAGCCCTCAGCCTGTTCACGGCCGTGGCCTTAGGTGCCTTTGGCGCCCACGGCCTGCGCCAGCACCTGGATGCCGCCATGCTGGCGGTCTATCAGACCGGAGTGCAGTACCACTTCTGGCACGGGCTAGGGCTGGGCGTGGTGGCCCTGCTGCTCAGGGGTGACCCTGAATCCCGGCTGTTGCGCTGGGCGGCGGCGCTGCTGCTTGCCGGCATTTTCATCTTCTCCGGCAGTCTGTACGTCCTGGCCATCAGCGGGGTGAAATGGCTGGGGGCGATCACGCCCTTCGGCGGTACCGCCTTCCTGGCCGCCTGGCTGCTGCTCGCCGTCTACGCTTACCGCCTGCCCCGCTAGGAGGCCAACATGGCCGTGACCGCGGCTGCCGAACCTGAGGGGATTGAGCGCGTCCGCCGCGGCACCCTGATCGAGGTTCAGGGACCGGTGGCCGTCATTCAATTCCGGGAACTGCCCCCGTTGCGGCAGGCGCTGGCCGCGCGCTGCGGCGATGAGACGGTACTGTTCGAGGTCCATCAGCATCTGGATCAACGCCATGTGCGCGCCATCTGCTTGCACCGCACCGCCGGTTTGTTCCGCGGCATGGCGGTGGAGGACACCGGATCGGCCCTGCGGGTGCCGGTATCGGAGGCCTGCCTGGGGCGCCTGCTGGACCTGTTTGGCAACCCGCTGGATGGCGGGGAAGCCCTGGCGTCCTCGGAATATCGCCCTATTCATGGCAGTCCCGCGCCCTTACATCAGATCCTGGGCGAAAGCGGGATACTGGAAACCGGCATCAAGGTCATCGACCTCTTGTGCCCTTTCGTCCGCGGCGGCAAGACCGGTCTGTTCGGCGGCGCCGGCGTGGGCAAGACGGTGCTGGTGATGGAATTCATGCATGCCATCGCCGCCATGCATAAGGGGGTGTCGGTGTTCGCCGGGGTCGGCGAGCGCATCCGCGAGGCCCACGAGTTGTGGCAGGAAATGCGCGCCGCGGGCGTGCTGCCGCAGACCCTGCTGGTCTTCGGGCAGATGGATGAATCGCCGGGGGTGCGTTTTCGCGTGGCCCTGTCGGCGCTGACCTACGCGGAGTATCTACGCGATTGCCTCAAGCGGGAGGTGCTATTCGTGGTGGACAACGTATTCCGCTTCGTGCAGGCGGGCAGCGAGATCTCCAGCCTGCTCGGGCGCATGCCGGCGACGGTGGGCTATCAGCCCACCCTGAGCACCGAAGTGGCGGAACTGCAGGACCGCATCATGTCCACCGCGTCCGGGGCGGTGACTTCGGTGCAGGCGGTCTACGTGCCCGCCGACGACATGAGCGACCCGGCGGTGAACGCCATACTCGGGCACCTGGACACGACCGTGATACTGTCCCGCGGGCAGGCGTCCAAGGGCATCTATCCGGCGGTGGACCCCTTGCGCTCGGGCAGCAAGATGATGGACCGGCGCAGCCTGGGGGCTCGGCATTACGCCGTGGCGGCGGACGTGCGCGAGCACCTGGCGCGCTACGCGGAACTGGAGGACATTATCACCATGCTGGGCCTGTCCGAATTGTCCGAGCAGGACCGCCACATCGTGCTGCGTGCCCGCAAGTTGCAGCGCTATCTCACCCAACCCTTCTGGGTGACCGCCGAACACACCGGTATTGCCGGCGTCAGCGTGCCCTTGGCGCAGACCCTGGACGACTGCGACAGCATCATGGCGGGCCGCGTCGACGACTGGCCCGAAGAACGCTTCTACATGCGCGGCGGCCTCGGGGTGGCGGCGTGAGCACCTTCACCCTGCAGGTCTGTGGCGCCACCCGCAGCGTGCAGATGGATGATGTCTGCTCCTTTGTCGGCGAGGACGCCTCGGGCAGTTTCGGCATACAGGCCGGCCACGCCCGCTTCATGACCTGTCTGAGCTTCGGCCTGTCGCGCTTTCGCCAGGCCGGGGGCGCCTGGCAGTACCTGGCGATGCCGGGAGCCGTGCTCTACTTCGCCGACAACCGGCTGCGCCTGAGTACCCGCAAGTTTCTGGTGCACGAGGATTACGGGCAGGTGGTCGAGCAGCTGCACAACCAGTTGCTGGCCGAGGAGGAGTCGCTGCGGGATCTGAGAGCCAGCCTGAAGCGGCTGGAAGAGGAAATCCTCAAGCGCATCTGGGCCATGGGCCACGAGGGGAGGCGCTTGTGACCGATGCCGACGAGCGCTTGCGCAAGCGCGTCGAGAACCAGGCCCGGCGCATGCGGCAGGCCCAGCGCGACCAGCCCACGCTGCTGGCGCAAACCGCCTACGTGGGCACCCTGGGCTTGCTGTTCGCCGTGCCCGTGGTGCTGGGCGCTTACGTCGGGCTCTGGCTGGACCGCCACGTGGAAGGTTATTCCGTCCACTGGACCCTGTTGATGATCGCCCTGGGCGTGGCGATCGGCAGTTTCAACGTCTACTGGTTCGTAAAGGAATGAGCATGAGCAATGCCTTGTCCGCGGCGACCCTGGTCAGCTTCGGGCCATTGGAGATCACCGAGACCGCGCTGACGACCTGCGGCATCAGCGTGGCATTGGCGTTCGTTTCCTGGTGGGCCACGCGTCCCCGGACAAAGCCCGCCGGCTGGCTGCAAACGGCGACGGAAGCCGTGGTGACGGTGATGGAAGACGCCATCGCGGCCGCCGCACCGGCGCATCGGCGCCTGCTGCTGCCTTTCATCGGCAGTCTGTGGCTGTTCCTGGTAGTGGCCAATCTGGTCGGGCTGGTGCCCGGACTGGATTCCCCCACGCGGGATCTCTCGCTCACGGCGGCATTGGCCATCGCTGTGTTCTTTTCCGTGCACTGGTTCGGCATCCGCGAACTGGGACTCAAGGCTTACCTCAAGCACTACCTCAGTCCCAGCCCGATCCTGCTCCCTTTCCACCTGGTGAGCGAGGTGACGCGCACCATTGCATTGGCGATCCGCCTGTTCGGCAATATGATGAGCCTGGAGATGGCGGCCCTGCTGGTGCTCATGGTGGCCGGCTTTCTGGCGCCGGTGCCCCTGCTCATGCTGCATGTGGTGGAGGCCCTGGTACAGGCTTACATCTTCGGCATGCTGGCCCTGATCTATATCGCCGGCGCGCTGCAATCCCAGGAACGGCGCAGGCAACAGGAGGAGTGAGACATGGCTGACATGAGCTGGTTGACCCTGGTCAGCACCGCCGTCGCGGTGCTCGGCATCGCCCTCGGCGTGGCCTTGCCCGCCTACGCCATGGGGCGCGCCATTGCCAGTGCCCTGGATGCGCTGTCGCGCCAGCCGGAGTCCGAGAAGTCGATCATGCGCATCCTCTTCATAGGCCTGGCCATGATCGAATCGCTGGCCATCTATGTCCTGGTCATCGTACTCATCGTACTGTTCCGCAATCCCTTGCTGGAATACGTGCTCAAGTAAGGCGGCTCGCCGCGCGCGCCCGGGAGCAGGCCCTTGGAACTGAACTGGTCCACCTTTCTGCTGGAAATCCTCAACTTCCTGATCCTGGTCTGGTTGCTCAGCCGCTTTTTGTTCCGCCCGGTGCAGGACGCCTTGGCCCGCCGCAAGGCGCAGGCCGAGGCCATCATCGCCAATGCCGACGCCATCCGGGCGGAAGCCGAGACGCTCAGGGGCCGCTACGAAAGCCGGCTCCAGGACTGGGAGGCCGAAAAGCAGGCGGCGCGAGACGAGTTGCAACAGGAGTTGAAGGAAGAGCGCGAGCGCCGCCTGGCGGCGCTGGGCGAAGAACTGGAGCAGAACCGGAGGAAGGAAGAGGCGGTCGCGGCGCGGCAACGGGAGGACCGACTGCGCCATGACCAGGCCCTGTGCCTGGAGCAAGGTGCCAAGTTCGCCAGCCGCCTGCTTTCCAGTTGTGCCTCGCCTGACTTGCAGACGCGTCTGGTGGATCTGGCACTGGGGCATTTGCAAGTCCTGGCGGCGCCCAGCGCCGAGGCCTTGCGGCTGGCCCTTGCTAGCTCGCGCGAGCCGGTTGACGTGAAGAGCGCCTTTCCCTTGAGTCCCGAACAGAGGAATCGCCTTGCGGCGACGCTGGGCGACTTGTGTGGAATGACGCCCGACTGCCGTTTCAGCGAGGAGCCGGCGCTGCTCGCGGGCCTGCGCATCACCGTCGGGCCCTGGGTGCTCCACGCCAGCCTGGCCGATGAACTCCGGGCCTTTGCCGAATCCGCCCATGACAGTGCCTAGCCCGCTGGCGTCCGGGCCTTTCGAGCGGCAGGCCCAGTGGTTGGCGACCTACCGGCCAGGGCTGCGCATGGCCGAGCAGGGCCGGGTGGTGTCGGTGGGTGATGGGATCGCCTGGATCGCGGGATTGCCCACGGTGGCCATGGAGGAAATCCTGGACCTGGAAGATGGCAGCCAGGCCATGGTGTTCGATCTGCGCGAGGGGCTGCTGGGGGCGATCCTGCTGCGCCAGACCGGGGCTGTCGGCGCCGGCGTCCGTGCCCTGAGGGCGGGTCGCATGCTCAGTGTGCCCGGCGGCGACGGATTGCTGGGGCGGGTCGTCAATCCGCTGGGGGAGCCGCTGGACGGCGCGGGCCCTGTGTCGTTTGATGTCCGGCAGCGGCTCCTGCGCCACTCCCCGCCGATCGTGGCGCGCGATATGGTGCATGAACCTCTCTATACGGGCTGCAAGATCGTCGACAGCATGGTTCCCGTGGGCAAGGGGCAACGGCAGCTGATCATCGGCGACGAAGGCCTGGGACGCAGTTCCCTGGCGCTGGATGCGGTGATCAGTCAACGGGGCAAGGACGTGCTGTGCGTGGTGGTGCTCATCGGGCAGAAGCGCTCGGCGGTGGTCAACACCCTGGACATCCTGCGCGCCGCCGGAGCCATGGACTTCACCGTGCTGGTGGTGGCCGAAGCCAGCGCGCTGCCGGGTCTCAAGCACCTGGCGCCCTATGCTGGCTGCGCCCTGGCGGAATACTGGATGGAACGGGGCCGCGATACCCTGGTGGTCTATGACGACCTCAGCACCCATGCCCGGACCTATCGCGAGCTTTCCCTGCTGCTGCGGCGCCCGCCGGGGCGCGAGGCGTTTCCCGGCGACATTTTTTCCATTCACGCGCAGCTTCTGGAACGCTCCACCTGCCTCAACGCGGTGGCGGGCGGCGGCAGCATGACGGCGCTGCCCATCGTGGAGACCCAGTTGGGGGATATTGCCGGCTACATCCCCACCAACCTGATTTCCATCACCGACGGCCAGATCTACCTGGACGCGGACCTGTTCGCGGCCGGCTTCCGCCCGGCCATCGACATTGCCCGTTCGGTCTCGCGCATCGGCGGGCGGGCGCAGCATCCCGCCATCAAGAACGAGGCGGGCCGGATGAAGCTGGACTACCTGCAGTTTCTCGAACTGGAAGTGTTCACCCGTTTTGGCACGCGCCTGGACGAAGCCATGGAGCGGCCTCTGCGCCGGGGACGGCTGTTGCGCGAGTTGCTCAAGCAGGATCGGCTGGAGCCGCTGTCACCGCAGTTCCAGCTGGCTTGGCTGGTGGCTTTTAACGACGGGCTGCTCGACCAAAGGGAGCCGCAGGCTATCCCGGCCGCAATGGAATCCCTCAAGGCATGCGTGGCTGCTTTGTCCCTGGGTCTGGACGATGCCCGCGAGGCCTGGAGCCGGGCGCTGGCGCGCTGCCTGGGGGAGGGTGAGGGTGGTCGGCCGTGAGCCGGCGGCGCGAACTGGACCAGCATCGCCGTCAACTGGACGAGATCGCCGAGATCATGCGCTCCATGAAGAACCTGGCGTACATGGAGACCCGCAAGCTGTCGCGGCTGCTGGATGCCCAGGGGGAGGCCCTGGCGCTGATCGAGGCCGCCGCCTCGGACTTTCTAACATTCTACCCGGACCTGGCCCGGCTTCCAGTCGGTGGGCAACGGCTCGTGCTGCTCATCGGGTCCGAGCGGGGGTTCTGCGGTGATTTCAATGAGGCCCTGCTCAAGGCCGCCGCCGGTGAACTGGCCGGGGCCCATCTGATCGCCGTGGGCTCGCGCATCACCGCGCGTCTCGCCGAAAACGCGGCCGGGGCGACGCTCCTGCAGGGCGCGGGAGTCGCGGAAGAAATCGGCGCTGCCCTGCTGTCCCTGAGCGCCGCCATCGCCCGCTTCCAGGCGCATGAATTGGCCCTCAGCCTCGTGGTTTGGCATCACCGCAACGGGAGGGAAGACCCGGTTCGGAGCACCTTGCTGCCGCCCTTCGCCGACCGAGAACCGAACAGGCCCCAAGGGCATGCGCCGCTGCTGTACCTTCGGCCGGACCGGTTCTATGCCGATCTGGTGGAGCACTATCTCATGGCCGTGTTGCACGAGATTTTCTACACCTCGCTCATGGCGGAAAACCAGCGTCGCATCCAGCATCTGGAAGGCGCCATCCGCCGCCTGGATGACCGGTCCGCTGAGTTTGCCCGTCAGAGCCGGGTGCTTCGGCAGGAGGAGATCACCGAGGAGATCGAAGTGATCCTGCTCAGCGCCGAAGCCGGCTCGCTGCGGCCCGGTTCTCCCTAGTCACGAATTCGCAATTGTCTGCGGCGGCGGTCTGAGGCAGACTGCGCGGTCGACCTTCACGCTTCTGTTGCTCGATTCATGAAATTTCTTGTCCCCGCCCTCGCTCCCTTGTTTTACCTGCTGGGGTGCCTGATCCTCATGGCCCTGCTCGCCTACCCGCTGTTTGTGGTCTCAGGGGGCGATGAGGGACGCGATCTGCGCACACTGGTGACACGTGGGGCGCAGGTCTTAATGGTCGTGGGTCTTTACCCGTTGGCCCGCTGGTGCGGCTTCAACTTCGCCAGCCTCGGCTTCAGCCGCGCGTTCTTCAGGCAGTGGGGCATCGGTTTTGCCTTGGGCGCGGCAATGCTGGGCCTGCATACCCTGGGCCTGATCGGCCTCGGAATTCGTGCGCCCAATGGCAATCCCTTCAGCGAATTCGGCCGCGTGCTGGAAGTCGCTGGCAAGGCGCTGGCGACGGGCCTGGCGGTTGCGCTGGTGGAGGAGCTCATCTTCCGCGGCATGCTGTTCGCCTATCTGCGACGTGCGACCGGCCCCGTGGCGGCGGTTCCGCTCAGCGCCCTGTATTTCGGCCTGGTGCACTTTTTCGGCACCAAGTGGAATGCTCCCTTCTCCGATGTCGGCTGGGCCTCGGGGCTGCACGTGGTGTCCCTGGGGCTGGGCAAGCTGGGGCAGATCGAGCCGGGCGCGTTTCTGGCCCTGTTCTTTGCGGGCATGTTCCTGGCCAGTGTCCGGGCGCTGATTCCCTCGGGGCTGGGCGTTTGCGTCGGAATCCACGCAGGCTGGGTGTTCATCATCAAATGCGCCAAGCCGCTGACCCACGTGGTGCCGGGCGCGCCGCTGGCCTATCTGGTGAGCGACTACGACCGGGTCATCGGTTATCTTTCCGCCGCGTGGCTGGCCACCGTGTTGCTCGTCATCGTCGCGGTTCTCCTCCATCGCCGCCGACTGCACGGTGCGGAAGCCGGCAGCGGCTTCTGATTGCTGCGCCCCTCCGGTGTGTCCGGGTGTTGCATCGGTCCACTATGGCCGCGCAAGGGAACGTGGGTGGTGTATGGTGTGGTGGATTTCAACCAGTCAGGCAGGCCGAGCAACACAAAACACCAGGTTATGCTCAGTGGAAATTGGCGTATTATGTGCTTTTGAACACTTGCTGTGCGCGTGCGGCAGAGAGGTGAAACAGGACAGGATCCATTGCCGCGCGCTGCAGCCTAAAACCGGGCACCTTGCAGGAAACACGCTCGCCCCGCGCGAGACAGGCATGCGTCAGCGCCGGTACCGTCTATATCAGGCCTTGGGATGACCGCCAGGCCCCACACGTCTAAATGGCAATCGATGAATAAAGACAGCATATTCAAGGATAAACGGGATTTCATAGAGAATTTCCATTTCGGCAAGGAAACCGCGGAGGTGTTCGACGATATGCTCGACCGCTCCGTGCCTTTCTACGCGGAGATCCAACGCATGATGGGAGAGATCGCGGAGGACTTTGCGGCACCGGGCAGCAACCTCTATGATCTGGGGTGTTCCACCGGCACCAGCCTGCTCTGGCTGGATCGTTTGCTGCCCAATGACGTCAAGTTCGTTGGAGTCGACTCATCCCCCGAAATGCTCGATCAGTGCCGGGAAAAACTGACGGAACACGGGTTTTCACGGCCACACGAACTGGTTTGCCAGAACCTGGATGACGGCGTGGCCATCGTCAATGCCTCGGTGGTGATCATGAATCTCACCCTGCAGTTCGTGCGCCCGCTTTACCGCGAGCGCCTGATCCAAAGCATCGCCAACGGCACGAACGAAGGCGGCTGCCTGCTGTTGGTGGAAAAGGTGCTGGGGCCCGATTCCACGCTCAACCGCCTGTTCATCAAGTACTACTACGACTTCAAGAAGCGCAACGGCTATTCGGAACTGGAGATTGCCCAGAAACGCGAAGCGCTGGAGAACGTCCTGATCCCCTACCACTTCGACGAAAACCGCAAATTGTTGCTGGACAACGGTTTCAAGGCCTGCGAGGTGTTTTTCCGCTGGTACAACTTCTGCGGCATGGTGGCGATCAAATGAATAAGCAGTCTGCGATCTATCCGGCTTTGCTGGCATCCGGCACCTTTTTCTTCCGTTTCCGCAACGCCCTGTTTCCCGTCGTGCTGCTGGCCCTGGTGCTGCTGGCACGCCCGGCGCAGTGGTTCGGCAACCTGTTTCTGGATCAATGGCTGACCGGGCTGGGTCTGCTATGCACGGTCTCCGGCGAGGCATTCCGCATGCTGGTGATCGGCTATGCCTATATACGCCGGGGTGGCAAGAACAAGCAGGTACACGCCAACGAACTGGTGACCCGTGGTTTCTACGCCCACACACGCAATCCCATGTACGTGGGCAACTACCTGATCGTGGTCGGCTTCGCCCTGCTATTTGGATCCGGCTGGGTGGTGGCTCTGATTGCCCCCTTGTTCGCGTGGATCTATCTGGCCATCACGACGGCGGAGGAAGCCTACCTGGCGGAGAAGTTCGGCGCCGCCTATGCCGAGTACAGCGCCCGGGTCAACCGCTTCATCCCCGATTTCAAGGGGCTGAAGGCATCACTGGCGGAATTCGAGTACGACTGGCGCAGATCTTTGGTCAAGGAATACAACACCCTGTGCTTCACCCTCGGCATCGCCCTGGGTCTCCTGGCCTGGAAGGTTGTCTATGTCTACGGCTATGCGGGCCATGAGACTGCCGTGAGGCTGCTTGTGGGGGCGCTGGTTCCATTGGCCGCGTTTTACGGCACCGTGCGTTACCTCAAGAAAACCCGCCGCCTGCAGCCGGCACGCATGGCGGAAACCGAGGCGGAAACCGGTACCGCTCAATGAACGCGAGGCCTGGCGGGGGAGAAATTCTCCCGCCAGGTCAGTTTTCCGCCCGCACTTGGTACACTAGGCGCATTTAACCGTCTTCCCTGGTGCACCTGCTCATGCGCGAATCCGCTCCCAGAACCGTCTACCTCAAGGACTACACGCCGCCAGACTATCTGGTAGGCAGCGTCGAACTCACCTTCCTCCTGGATGAGGAAAATACCCGGGTCACCTCGCGCCTGCGTCTGCAGAAGAACCCCGCAAGCGCCAACCCCAATGCGCCGCTGGTGCTGGAGGGGGAGCAACTGCAGCTGGAGTGGGTCAAGCTCGATGGCCAGTTGCTCAAGCCCGAACGCTATGAACTGACCCCGGAGAACCTGACTATCGCCTGGGCGCCCAAGGTCGAAGTGTTCACCCTGGAGATCGAGACCCGCATCAACCCCAAGGCCAACACCGCCCTGGAGGGCTTGTACCTGTCCAAGGACATGTTATGCACCCAGTGCGAGGCCCAGGGCTTCCGCAAGATCACCTATTTTCCCGACCGCCCCGACGTGATGGCCAAGTTCACCACCACGCTGATCGGCGATAAATGGCGCTACCCGGTACTGCTGTCCAACGGCAACAAGGTGGCCTCGGGGGACTTGAAGAAGAACCGTCACTGGGTCAAATGGGAGGACCCGTTCCCCAAGCCCTGCTATCTGTTTGCCCTGGTGGCGGGTCGCCTGGACCACATCGAGGATGTCCATGTGACGCCCTCCGGGCGCGAGGTCACACTGCAGATCTACGTGGAGCGGCACGATCTGGATAAGTGCGGGCATGCCATGGCTTCCCTTAAGAATGCCATGCGTTGGGACGAGGAGGTGTTCGGCCGCGAGTACGACCTGGATCTGTACATGATCGTCGCCGTCGGGCACTTCAACATGGGCGCCATGGAAAACAAGGGCCTGAACATCTTCAACACCAAGTATGTGCTGGCCCGGCCCGATACCGCCACCGACGCCGACTACGAGCATGTCGAGGGCGTGATAGGCCACGAGTACTTCCACAACTGGACCGGCAACCGCATCACCTGCCGCGACTGGTTCCAGCTCAGCCTGAAGGAGGGGCTGACGGTGTTCCGCGACCAGGAGTTCACGGCAGACCGCAGCTCGCGCGCGGTCAAGCGCATCGAGGACGTGAACCTGCTGCGTACCCGCCAGTTCGCCGAGGATGCCGGTCCCCTGGCGCACCCGGTGCGGCCCGATTCCTATATCGAGATCAACAATTTCTACACCCTGACGGTTTACGAAAAGGGCGCCGAGGTAGTGCGCATGCTGCACACCCTGCTAGGGCCCGAAGGGTTCCGCAAGGGCACGGACCTGTACTTCGAGCGTCACGATGGTCAGGCGGTGACCTGCGATGATTTCGTCAAGGCGATGGAGGATGCCAACGGAGCCGACTTTACCCAGTTCCGGCGCTGGTACCGCCAGGCCGGCACACCGGAGGTCTGCGTGCTCAGCAGCTATGATGCCGACAGCCAGACTCTCGAACTGGCCGTGCGGCAAAGCTGCGCGCCCACGCCCGGGCAGGCGGACAAGGAACCTCTGCACATCCCCTTCGCCGTGGGGCTGATCGGTCCGGACGGCGCGGATTGTCCGCTGCAACTGGAAGGTGAGCCGGAACCTTCATCCGCCACCACGCGTGTACTGGATCTGACCCAGCCCGAGCAGCGCTTCCGCTTCGTGAACCTGCCCCAGAAGCCGGTGGTTTCGGCCTTGCGCGGCTTTTCGGCGCCGGTGCGGCTGCATCATCCCATCGACTATGACGAACTGGCCTTCCTGCTGGGTCATGACAGCGACCCCTTCAACCGCTGGGACGCAGGGCAGACCCTGGCCAGCCGCATCATCCTCAGCCGCGTGGAGCAGATCAAGGCGGGCGGCACCCCGGGCGCCTCGGACCCGCACCTGGTCAGCGCCTACCGCAAGGCCCTGAGCCAGGACTGGAGCGATCTGTCCTACCTCGCCCTGCTCCTGACCCTGCCTTCGGAGGATTACGTGAGCGCCCTCATGAAGACCATCGATCCGGAAGCGGTGCACGCCGCCCGCCAGTCGGTGAAGCGCGAGCTGACCGAGGAACTGCAGGACAGGCTTTTGGAGTTGTACCGTAGCAACCACCGCGATGAGTCCGGGTGTTTCGACGAGGGCGCCATCGGCCGGCGCAAGCTGAAAAATGTCTGTCTGGGATTTCTCTCGGAACTGGACAACAGCGCGATTCACGCTCTGGAAGTTGCGCAGTTCCGTGGAGCGCGCAATATGACCGACCAGATCGCGGCTCTGGGCTGCGTCGTCAATTCTTCCAATCCGGAACGGCAGGCATGTCTGGAAGACTTCTACCGGCAATGGGAGCAGGAAGATCTGGTCATAGACAAATGGTTCGCCCTGCAGGCTTCCTGCCACCGGTCAGGCGCCCTGGAACGGGTCCAGGGGCTGCTGGCCCATCGGGCATTCGACTTGCGCAATCCCAACCGGGTGCGCTCGCTCATCGGCGCCTTCTGCCAGGCCAACCCGGTCAACTTCCATCGCCTGGATGGCAGCGGCTACCGCTTCCTGGGCGACCACGTGATCGCCCTGGACGGGATCAACCCGCAGATCGCATCGCGCATGGTGGGACCTCTGACTCAATGGCGGCGCTACGGCGGAAACAGGCAGAAACTGATGCGCGAGCAACTGCAGCGCATTGCCGGCACCGATGGCATTTCGGCGGACGTTTTCGAGATGGCGACCAAGAGTCTGGCCTGAGTCAGGCGGAGCCGGCGCGCCCGAAGGCGCGCCGGGCATTTCGGAGCTTATTTGACCAGGGTCGGCTTGAACTTGGCCACGATGGGCGCAACCAGCGACATGGATTTCACCTGATCGGAGGCGCGGTAGCGGTCCGTTTCAGGATAGCCGCAGGGCCGGTTTCCCGGACACGTCAACTTGGGGCCGGCAAACTTGCCTACCTTCGGGTTGATATAGCTCATGACGGTGCCGAACAGGCCGTCGACGCCCCAGCCGTAGGAGTAGGCATGGTAGCCCATGCCGCCGCCCGCGTTGGCCCGCTCGTGCGTCTGGCCCAGGTTGTGGCCGATCTCGTGCACGAAGCTGAGATCGTGGCAGTAGTACATGCCGTCGGTCCCGTCCGAGACCACCGAGTAACCGTAGGTGGATGGGGTCCCGAATTGGGTGATCCAGGAAGTGCCGCAGGAAGCTTGTTGTGCGTACCTGAAAGGCCGCAGCAGGGTCACCAGGTCGGCGCCGTACTTGTCCCGCAGGGTCTTGATATTGCTGCCGGTGAAGGCGGCCCACCCAAAAGTCATGTTCTGCAGGGCCTGCTCGTTGAGACTGGTTTCAGGAAAACTGGTCTTCTGCGTGAACACGGGCCGTAGCCTTACCGGCACGCCGCTGTCTTTGTAAGCCTGGTTGGCGACCGCGAACAGGTAGTTGATGCGCGTTGTCGCCCCGACTTTGCTGGCGAAGTTCTGCGTGTACAAGACCAGCACATCCACGGTGTTGGTTGCGGCCGTCGCCGTAACGGTCGTGGTGGTGCTGCTGGCGCTGCCGGTGGTGGCGACGGCGCCCGCGTAGGAGGGGCGCGCGCCGGACCCGGCGTGGCTGCCGTCCTGGCTTACGCCGGATAAAGGCATGGCGGGTGGCGGATCGGTCTGGTAGGCGCCGCCTTCGCCGGTGGCATCGGCCATGATGCCGCCACCGACGCTGAACGCATCCGGGGGAAACGCGGGTTGCTGCAGGCCGGCGCGGCTGGCGTCCAGCATCCAGGTCTCGCCTTCGTAGGCTTCCAGCAGGTATTCGCCATCCGGTGTCTTGATCGAGCCGGTCATCGTCCCGTTTTCGCCCGAGGTCACCATCATCCGGAACGAATCGTCCTCGCTCAGCTTGCCGACCCAGGTCATGCCACCGGGATGCGGGTATTCGTTGTCCTTGGTGAATTCGTAGCGGCCGGACGGCAGGTCGATGACGAACTTGCCGCCCAGCTCCATGCCCATGAAGCCCATGGGCAACTGGATGCGGCTCAGCGATCCCGGCGGCAGGGACCGGTATTCCGCGGGCACCTGCGCGGGGTCCAGCGGCAAATAGGTGGCGGTCAAGGTGTTGTCGGTCTGTCCGCTGTGTTCGCCCGAGCCACTGTTGCCCGACACGGTCACATCCGCGATGGACTCCCCGTCCCACTGGATAATGTAGTTCTTCCCGCTGAGGAGTTCCTCTAGTTCGGGGGGAATGGCGTTGGCCTGGGCCGTGCCGGCGATGCACGCGCTGACCGCCAGGGCCAACCGTGCCGGAGTGGGGAAGAATTGCATGGCGAACTCCTTCGGGTCTTGCTCCCGGTGTTGGATGGGCCTGGCTAGGTACGCCAGAGCCGGGTGGTCAGTCGCGGTCTCACGCCAGCCTTGCCGTCGGAAGGCAGTCAAAGTCTGCTCAGTCGGCGCGAAGCTGAGCGGGTGCAGATCAGAATGCGATGCTCCAGGTGGCGTTCAAGGCGCCATCGCGCTCCAATTGGTAGCCGTTTACGTCATCCTGCAAGGGCTGCACCCATTCCACCGACAAGGTATTGCCCTTGAAGGTGCCGCTGGGCACCACCGCGCTGAGGCCCATGCCCAGATCCCAGTAACGCCCGCCGTAACTGTTGGGCATGTCCATGGGGCCGACGATCTGATGCGGCGCCTTGTAACGGCCATTGATGGCGCCCTGCGCTGTGTAGATGCCGCGGACGGAGCCGGAGAGCCAGTCCATGAACTTGTAGCTGCCCCACAGGCTGGCCTGGAAGATGTCGCCGAAGGCGAAGCCGACCTCGTTCTCCGATTCCATCCGGTGTGTTCCGCTGAGCTGCCCGCCCCAGGACCAGTCATCCCATTGCCCGGTGTAGGTCAAGCTGGGCTTAAAGTCCCAGGTGCCGCTGCCCAACTGCATGCCGTAGTGCTCATAGTCGCCGCTCACCAGCTTCAGGTCAACTGCCCCGGTGGGCGCGCTGAGGCCCAGGGTGGCGTGCATGTGATGGTGCTGAAAGGTGAACAGCTTGAACAGGGCGTACAGGCCCACATCGCCGACGCCGCCGGTGGCGTGGTGCGGGTTGCCGCCGTGGTTGTGGCCACCCTCGCTGGGGGGCGGCGGCGCGCCCGGTGGCTGGCGCAGGTTCATGTCCATGTCCATGAACTGCGGCATCAGCATGAGGTTCAGCCAGTCGGTGGGGGCGTACATGATGTCCAGCATGTGCATGTACATGCTCATGTCTTTGGGCAGCAGGCTGCATTTCTGCCTGCCGCCGCAGCCCTGGTCGATGACGGTGGCGTCGCTGACCGGGTTTGATCCGTGCAGGATGTCCCCGTCCTGAAGGCTCCACATGAAGCGGTAGCCCACCATGGTCTGTCCGGATTGCTCCATCATGTGGCCGAACATGACGCCGGCGGGCAGGGGCGCGCCATGGGCGTGATGCTCGTGATGGTGGCCTTCATGGCCCGCATGCTCGGACAGGCCCAGATCGCCCATCAAAGACGGGGCGGAGAGGTCCACCTTGATGCCGGCGTTGAATTGGTAGAAGTTGAAGTTGGCGTAGGAATCCTCGCCGCCGCCTCCCAGCTTCAGGCCGCCCGCGTGGGTGTAGTATTCAAAGCTGCCCTGCAGTTGGATGGCCTTGCCGATGGCCTTGCTGACGCTGATACCGGTGCCGATGGCGCCATAGCCGGAGAGCCGGTGATCGCTGGAATAATTGCTGACGGGAACCTTGGAGAGATCGATTTTGCCGTTGCTGAAGGTGGGCTCGGCGTTCTTGAACAGCCAGTAGGGCTGGTAGAAATCCGCCTCGTCCTGGGAGTAATAACGGAACCGCGGGGTGACGGTCCAGCCGTCGCCTACGGGCTGCACCCAGTCGGCCTCGAAGGTGTGCGCGTTGATGCCCCAGTCATCGTGGAAGAAGCGATAGTCCAGGTGCACGGCGGCATCCAGGCTCTCGATGAACTGCACGTAACGCGCGTCCCAGCTGAACTGGTTGCGCTCGTCCGGCCGCCGTTCCATCACCGCTTGCACCTGGGGCACCAGCAGCGGCGGAATCCCTGGCGTTCCCGCATCCTCCGGCGTCTGGTTCGGATCGACGAAGATGAATTCGACCATCTTGTAAGGATTGGCCAGGTAGCCTGTGCTGCGGGTGTAGCTCATCCCGCCCGCCAGGACCGCATCCTTGTTCAGCACCTGGCTCACTCCCAGCCGCGTGCTCCAATCCTGGCGCAGTCCGTTGATGATGCGCGTCGGTGTCGCGTCCGGTCCCGGAATGACATCGATCTGCTTGGTATAGGAGGAGTAGTCGAAGTATTGGCTGGCCTCGGGGTTCAGTTTCGCGTTGATCTCGCTGTTGGTGTAGCTCAGCCCCAGGTCCACGCTGGTGAGCTTCTGATTGAAGTCCCAGCGCGCGTCCGTATTGACGAAGTTGGAGTAATAGTCCGGCTCGTTGGAGACGCCGCCCCCCAGGTTGAATGCCGACTCGTCCCATTCATAACCCAGGCGGAAGTCGCCCTGCATGCGCGTTTCCGGAGAAGCCGCCGACAGTGTGTGCACCAGCCGGTTGTCCTTGACGTAATCGCCGGTGGTTTCGTTGCGCCGGTAGGTGTTGAAACTGCGGTCGTAGCGCAGGACGCCTTTCCCCTGCAGATAGGGCGAGGCGCCGCTGACGGTCTGATGGTTGCCGCCGAAAGCCAGGGGCGCTGTGGCGATGGGCGTGGCCCCGGACCAGGTGTCCTGCACGTAATGGAAGGCGAATTTCCAGCGGTCCATCAGCGTGAGTTTGCCGCTGCCCAGCAAGGTATCCACCTGGATGGGGTTGTACTTGCTGCGGGTGCCCAGGTAGAGCTGGCGCTGACCTTCGGTGTAATGGCCGTACTGGAAGCCGGCCTCATCGCCGGGCGCCGCTTGCGCGGTGGCGGGCGAGAGGCCGGGCAGAGCCAGGGCCGCGGCGGTGAGGGCGCGCAGAGGCGCGCTTTCGCCGCCTGTTGCGTACTTTCTGGCCTCCCGCTTGCGGGCCTTGAGCAGACAGGCCAAACGGCGCAGCAGTCCGCGGTGCAATCGGTGCTTATTCATGGCGCGAAATCTGGCTTCAGTAACAGCCGCAGCCGCCGCCGCTGGTGGATTGACCGCCGGTTGCGGCCTCTCGGCCGCCATAGGTATGAGCGCGCAGGGCCGCCTGTTCCGGGTAGGGTTCCATGGCCATCTGGGGCTTGGCGAGATGGCCGCGCTCCCACGGCTTGACTTCGGCACAGCCGGCCAGCGCGAAGCAGGTCATCGCCAGGGTGAAGGAAAGGCACCAGGCGGGCAAGGCGGGTCCGCTGCCGCGAGGACGGGATTGGAACATCAGGAAGGCTCCTGCACGCTGTGATTCGGATTCAGGGTGGAAAAAGCGTTTGAATTTCGACGCACAAAGCGTGCCCGGCTGCGATTGTATCGCGATTCGCCGGTCCCTTGCACCCTCGGGAAAGCCCGTCCTGACGCGCCCCCATGCGGCGTGGCGCAAGAGATCGGGCCGAGTTCAAAGTTCGCGGCACCGTCAAGGGATCGTTTTCAGGTACCGCACGATGACTTACACTACCGGCGCAATCTTGCTTTCCTTCCCGCCACTCAGGACTGAATGCGCCATGGCCAAGACTCCCTCGGACAAGCCCCGGAAAACCCCATCAACCCGCAAGGCCGCGGCGCCCGGCAAGCAGGCGCCCACGCAGGCCAAAGCCGAATCGGCGGGGGGGGGCATTGCCGCTGCCGATACGCCCGTCGTAAAGACCGGCCCCGAAAAGCAATCGGCCAGCGTGCCTAACCCCGCGGCACCGACACAGCCGGAGGCCAATCCTTCGGCAACCCGGCGGGAGGCGTCCGGCGGTACCGCTGTGGCAAATGCCTCAGTGGCTGCGGCAAAGCCCGAAGACGCGAAGGCGGAGAAGGCTGCCGGCCCGGCGGCGGGGGCGGGGGCGGCGCAAGCTACGCCGCCGGGCAAGGCGCCGGCGCGGAGCAGTTCCGGAAAGGCGGCGAAGGCTCCAACCGGCGCGACAGGTGGCGCTTCGTCAAGCAAGCCGTCAGAATCCGGGCCACAATCCGTGCTCTCGGTTCCGCCTGCCGAGGCGCCGCTGGGCGCGACGATTCCGGCGGAGCTGCGCTTCATGGCCGGCCAGGGAGCCCTGCCTGAGGTGGACATGCGGCCCGAGAGCCTCACCGAAGAGGTGCTGCCGGCGCCGGCGGAGCAGCACTCGCTGCCGCCGGTCACCCCGTATCCACCGGCCAACGACTGGGATGGCCTGTCCATGTCCGAACCGGCCTATGAGCCCGAGCCCGAGCAGGTCTATCAGGAGTATCAGCCCCAGCCATCGCGGCCGTCCTTGTTCATCGTGCAGATCACTCCGGAACTGGCGCCGGTGGCCAAGGTGGGCGGCCTGGCGGACGTGGTGTTCGGTCTGTCCAACGAATTGGAGATCCGCGGCAACCATGTGGAGGTCATCCTCCCCAAGTACGATTGCATGCGCTACGACCACATCTGGGGTCTCTGTCAGACCTTCGACGACCTGTGGGTGCCTTGGTACGGCGGAGCCATCCACTGCTCGGTATTCTTCGGTTTCGTGCACGGTCGCAAGTGCTTCTTCATCGAGCCGCACTCGGGCGACAATTTCTTCAACCGCGGCTGCATCTACGGCTTCAATGACGATGTCATGCGCTTCGCCTTCTTCACGCGCGCGGCCATGGAGTTCCTGTGGCAGTCCGGCAAGACCCCGGACATCATCCATTGCCACGACTGGCAGACAGCCCTCGCGCCGGTATTTCTCTATGAGATCTACCAGCACATGGGCATGTGGCACCCCAGGGTGTGCTTCACCATCCACAACTTCAAGCATCAGGGCGTGACCGGCGCGCAAGTGCTGCATGCCACCGGCCTGAACCGGCCGGAATACTATTTCCACTACGACCGCCTGCGTGACAACCACAATCCGCATGCCTTGAACCTGATGAAGGCCGGGGTGGTCTACGCCAATTTCGTCACCACCGTCTCGCCGCGCCATGCCTTCGAGGCCAAGGACCAGGGCCAGGGTTTCGGGCTGGAGCCCAGCCTGCACATCCACCACGTGAAATACGGCGGCGTGGTCAACGGCATCGACTATTCCTTCTGGAATCCGGAGCTGGATCACCACATACCGGTGCATTACAGCGTCGACACCCTCGAGGACAAGTACCACAACAAGAAGGCCCTGCGCGACCGGCTGATGATCGCCGACAGCGAGAAGCCCATCGTCGCCTTCGTCGGCCGTCTCGACCCGCAGAAGGGGCTGGAGCTCATTCGCCACGCCATCTTCTATACCCTGCAACGGGGCGGGCAATTCGTGTTGCTGGGGTCCAGCCCGGATGGCCAGATCAACAACTATTTCTGGAGCCTGAAACATCAGCTCAATGACAATCCGGACTGCCATATCGAGATCGGCTTCAACGAGGAACTGTCGCATCTGATTTACGCGGGCGCCGACATGGTACTGGTGCCCAGCCGCTTCGAGCCCTGCGGGCTCACGCAGCTCATTGCCCTGCGTTATGGAACCATCCCGGTGGTGCGGGAGGTGGGCGGCCTGGCCGACACGGTATTCGACAAGGACTTCTCGCACCGGCCCTTGCATGAGCGCAACGGGTACGTGTTCCGCGACTACGACGAGGCGGGACTGGAGTCTGCCCTGGGGCGGGCCATCAGTTGCTATTACGAATATCCGGAGCACTTCCGGGAACTGATGAAGAACGCCATGCGCTGCGATTATTCCTGGAATCACCCGGGTGCGGACTATGTCAACATCTACGACATGATCCGCAGCAAGTAGCGCCCGCGGCTTGCGGCGGGATCTTGCGCGCACTTTTCGACAAGGCCGATTCTCTCAATGCGCATCTACAACCTGTTTCCACTGCTCGCCGGGCCTTTCAAGGATTGGCAGCCGCACATGGCGCGCGCCGCCGACCTGGGATTCGACTGGCTGTTCGTCAACCCGATCCAGAAACTGGGGCGCTCGGGCAGCCTGTATTCCATCAAGGATTATTTCGCGCTCAATCCGGCGCTGTGCTCCCGCGGCGGCCAGTCCCCGGAGGACCAGTGCCGGGAAATGATCGGTCAAGCCCAAAAGCTCGGCCTGCGCGTCATGATCGATCTGGTGATCAACCACTGTGCCTACGACTCCGACTTGGTCAAGCAGCATCCCGAGTGGTTCGTTCAGGAAGGCGGCAAGGCCGCGCACCCTTTCTGCATCCATGACGGCGAAAAGGTAGTGTGGAAGGATCTGGCCCAGTTCGACCACCAACACGGCCGCGACCGGGATGGCCTGCTGCAGTACTGTCGGCAGATTCTGCAGTACCTGCTGGATCTGGGCTTTCGCGGGTTCCGCTGCGATGCCGCCTATCAACTGCCCACTGACACCTGGCGGCAGTTGATCCGGTCGGTGAAACGCGACTATCCCGACGCCCTGTTCTTCGCCGAGACGCTGGGCTGCTCCCCCGAACAGACGCGACAGACTGCGCAGGCCGGTTTCGACGCCATCTTCAACAGCTCCAAATGGTGGGATTTCGACAGCCCCTGGCTGTTGGAGCAATACCACCTCACCCGCTCGGTCTCGCCCTCCATCAGTTTCCCGGAGAGCCATGATACGCCCAGGCTGTTCGATGAGGTGCACGGAAACGTGGCCGCCATGGAGCAGCGCTATCTGTTCGCGGCGCTGTTCTCGGCCGGCGTGATGATGCCCATGGGCTTTGAATTCGGCTTCCGCAAGCCTTTACACGTGGTGCAAACTCGCCCGGGCGACTGGGAGGAGGGCGGCGCCGACCTCACCGGCTTCATCCGCCAGGTCAACCAGGTCAAGGCGGGACATCCCGTGTTTCAGCAGGAGAGCGTCACCGAGATCTGGCCCACCTCCAATCCCGCCGTGCTGCTCATGTGGAAATGCTCGGAACAGGTTGGACAGGAAGCCCTGGTGATCCTCAACAAGGACGTCTGGAACCGCCAGCATTGCTGGATCGACGACCTATACCGCTATGTCCAGGGCGGCGCGCCATTGGCGGACGTTTCTCCGCAGTGGCCCATGGGGTTCCTGCCTACGCCATTCGATTACGAGTTGCCTCCCGGGGTAGGCCGCGTGCTGGTGACAGAACCGCGTGACGCGCCCAAATCCACGTAGGCCGCGCTCCGGCGGCTTGGCTGAGGGTTGAACTTTCGCGCCTAAGGCCGGTCTTAGGGGTAAGTGCCGGGAACGGCGCCCGCTACCCATCACTCCCTTGTGGGTAGTTCTGTACAACCCGGCCACCCCAGCCGGGATCCTAGAACTCCGGAGCCGACCTTGGCTTCGGAGCTTTTTTGCACTGTTTCTTCGCGCTGCCGAGTCTGACTGACGGGATCAGCTTGTCTCTTCCGTATCGTCCAAGAGCCAGCGGTCGAGTACCGCGTGCGCTTGGTCCACGCCCTGTTTCGCCAGTGACGAAAATAATTGCAATGAAACCTCCATGCCGCCGGCTTCCAGCTTGAGCCGTCCGCGCACCTGCTGCAGGACTCCGCTGGCCGCGCCACGGCTCAGCTTGTCGGCCTTGGTCAGGGCGATGTGCAAGGGCAGTTCGCAATGCTGGCACCAATCGATCATCTGCCGGTCAAAGTCGGTGAGCGGGTGTCGGATGTCCATGAGCAGGAAGACGCCGCGCAGGGAGCGCCGTTCCTGGAAGTAGGTTTCCATGGCGCGCCGCCAGTTCTTCTGCACGGCGTCGGGCACCTTGGCATAGCCGTAGCCGGGCAGATCCACCAGTCGGCGCTGTCCATCCACCACAAAGAAGTTCAACATTTGGGTGCGGCCCGGCGTCTTGCTGATGCGGGCCAGCGCTTTCTGTTGGGCGATGGTGTTGATGGCGCTGGACTTGCCGGCGTTGGAGCGGCCGGCGAAAGCGACCTCCCGCCCCTCGTCGGGCGGCGCGTCTTCAAGGCGCAAGGCGCTGAGGAGATAGTGGGTGCGGTGGTAGAGAGGATTCATGGGCGGGTAGAGTCGGGTTGACTTTTCTAGTGTACCCGTATTTCATTGAACGGTTGAAGCGGCCTTACCGATCGGCCTCCGGCGAGCCGGAACAGCGGACAGGCCACACCCCACGAGAGGAAGTCGAAGAATGATAAGAAACCTAATAATCGGGTCATTTGTTTCCCTGGCGCTGTTCGGAACTGCTTACGCTGAGGGCGGTGACGCGGGCGCCGGCAAGGCCAAGGCGGAGGGGTGTTCCGGCTGCCACGGCGAGGACGGCAACGCGCCGGCTCCTATGTTTCCGAAGCTCGCGGGCCAGCATGCCTCTTTCCTGGCCAAGCAGTTGCACGACTTCAAGTCGAAAAAGCGCGATGATCCCACCATGACCGCCATGGCCGCGTCCCTCAGCGATGCCGACATCGCCGACCTGAGCGCCTTCTATGCCAAGCAGAAGATCACGCCCGAGAAGGGCGAAAAATCGGAACTGGGCGAAAAGATCTACCGGGCCGGCAACGCCGCGAAGGGCACGCCGGCCTGCAGTGGCTGTCACGGACCCAGCGGTGCCGGCAATCCGAACGCGGTCTATCCCGTATTGGCGGGTCAGTATGCTTCCTATATCAGCAAGACGCTGCATGACTACAAAAGCGGTGAGCGTGCTAACGATCCCAACCAGATCATGCGTACCATCGCGTCACGCCTGAGCGAGGACGAAATCAACGCCGTTGCCGAATACGCATCGGGGCTGTAAAGTCACCGCTCCAGTGCGCGGGGGCCACCTGGCCCCCCACAAAACCCGATATTCCCAAGGAGAAAATGGATGCTTAACTCGATCCTCAGCGTGTTCCTGTTGTTGGCCGTTTCCATCGCAGGCCATGCTGCGCCCAAGTCCGAGGCTGCCGCCGACAAAGGGGGCGAGGGCTACGAACTGGTCAGCCCGCCGCAGCCGACCTCGGATCCGTCCAAGGTGGAGGTCATCGAGTTTTTCTGGTACGGATGCCCGCATTGCTATCACTTCGAGCCGGACCTGAACGCCTGGCTCAAGACCAAACCGGACAACGTGGTTTTCATTCGCCAGCCTGCGGTGTTCAATGCCCATTGGGCGGCCCACGCCAAGGCGTTTTTTACCGCCGAGGCCCTGGGCGTGCTGGACAAGATGCATGCGGATTTCTATGACGCGATCCAGAACAAGAAGATGGCGCTGGAGAGCGAGGCGGACTTGGCGAAGTTCTTCGCCGAGCACGGCGTAAAGGAGGCCGACTTCCACAAGGCGTATAAATCCTTTGCGGTGGATACCAAGATGCGCCAGGCGGAAAACATGGCGGCGCGTTACGGCGTGACGGGCACGCCCAGCCTGATCGTCAATGGCAAGTACCGGGTCAGTGGCTCCCAGGCCAAGACCTTCGCCAACATGATCGAGGTTACCAAATCCCTGATCGCGAAAGAGTCGACGAGCAAGCCGGCTAAGTAAGTACACGCTTGCATTTGTGACGTTTTAACCCATCATTATCCTCTGTGTGGCCTCGGGCCCGGGCCGGTATGCCGGCGGGGCGAGGCTTGAGGGGGCACAGGGCGCGGTTGATCGCGACAGGGTTTGATCGTGCGCTTTGCGGCATTGCGAATGGCTGCCGTGCTCCGGATTCTTACTTTGCTAGGCAAACACCCTTGCACCGACAAGACATTAGGACGGGCCTTGTCCTTTGGCGCCACCCCGGAGTAGAACCCCGAACAGCCGGCCGAAAAGGCATGCGCTGCGGTTCGCGGCTTTCAGTATGAGGCCTGCATGAGCCTCCCGGCCCTGGAACCGCAGTCCCCCGAAGCGTGCATCGAATCGCCGGGCGTGACCTTACGCTTGGCCAGTTTCAACATCCAGACCGGCATCAGCACCGGCAGTTACCGCGAATACGTGACGGGCAGTTGGCGGCATGTGCTGCCCTCCAGCCGGCGCTTCGCCAATCTCGACCGAATCGCTGAAGTCCTCAAGCCCTTTGATATCGTGGGCCTGCAAGAGGTGGACGGCGGCGGCATCCGCAGCCGATTGGTCATTCAGACCCAGTATCTGGCGGAGCGGGCGGGGTTCAAGCACTGGCACAACCAGATCAACCGCCGCATCGGCAATATCGCCCTGCACAGCAACGGACTGCTTAGCCGCGTGCGGCCGATGATGATCCACGACTACAAGTTGCCTGGCCTGCCTGGCCGGGGGGCGCTGCTGGCGTGTTTTGGCGGTGCCGAGGGTGAGGCGCTGTACCTATGCATCTTGCACCTTGCCCTCAGTCGCCGTGCCCGCCTAAAGCAGCTGGCGTTTGTCGCCGAACTGATACGGGGCCTGCCGCATGTGGTGGTCATGGGTGATCTCAATTGCGGTCCCGATTCCCCGGAAATCCGCTTGCTCACCCGTACGACGGCGCTTACCGAGCCCCTGTGGGAACTGGGCACGTTCCCAAGCTGGCGGCCGCGGAAGATGCTGGATCACATCCTGGTGACCCCGAGCCTGGCGGTGGATAGGGTGCGGGTACTCGACTTTGCCTGTTCCGACCATCTTCCCATCGCCATGGACGTCCGGCTTCCTGGTACGCTCCATCTGGCGGCCCAGAGAAGTCAACTCGCATCGGCGGCCTGATGAACAGCCCAAAGCAGAATGAGGCCAACTACTGGCGTGACCGTTACGCGACGGTGCTCGATGAAATGGAGCAGCGCAAGGCCCGCTGGCTGGAGGCGGAACGTCTGCTGGTGCGGGTTATCTCGCGGGTTGCGGCGGCTTCCATAGGTCTCGATTCCACTATCGAGCCGCAGCTCGCCCAGATTCGCAACCTGGTACGCAAGGGAACCCTCAGCGAAGCGATGCAGGTGGAACTGGACGAGGTGTCCAGTGCCCTGTTCGAGATCGTCAAGCAGACGGCCGATGCGACGAAGGAACCCAAGCCGCATGCTGCCGCGGGTGACTACGCCAAACTGTTCGACTTCATCTCCACGCAGTTATTGCGTGCCGATGAGCAGACCCAGCTCAGCGCATGGCGTCAGCGCGCAGAACAAGGTGCATTGGGTGGCGATGCCGCTGCCTTCGCGGACTTGGGCAAATTGCTGGAAAGCGTCGCCGCCGCGCGCGCAGCCAGCGAAGACAAGAGTGGCAAGCCGGGGCTGCTGGGGCGTTTGTTCGGCGCCGGGAAAAAGGTCGAGCGCAAGATCGATCTCGACGCCATCCTGCGCAATCTGATCATGCTCCTGGAAGCGGTGGATACGCCCCTGACGGCGCAGTCCCAGGCCAACCGGCTGCTGTCGCGCCTGCGCCGGGACATCGACGTCGAAGGCTTCATGGATCTGCTGCAGGACGTGGTGAAATTCCTGGCGGAGCTCAAGAGCAGCGCGGAGGTCGAGCAGAAGTCCCTGGAGCAGTTTCTCTCGGAACTCACCCGCAAACTGATCGAACTGGAACACCAGACCGTGGGTGTTCAGGAGCTGACCAAGGCAGCGGAAGAGGGCTCGGCCACTATGCATGCCACGGTGGTGGACCATGTGGAAAGCCTGCGCAGCACCACCAGCAACGCCACCGACCTGGCCTCCCTCAAGCTACTGCTCAGCTCAAGGCTGGACGTCATCTCGGGCTTCCTGGCCAGTGCACGGGAGCAGGAACTGGAACGCGCCCGCGAGGCTGAACTGGAGATGGACAAGCTCACCGGGCGCTTGCAGGATCTGGAGTCGGAGACTGCGGAACTGCGCACGCGCCTGCGGGTGGAACACAGCATGGCCATGCGCGACTGTCTCACCAGCCTGCCCAACCGCCTGGCCTACAACGAGCGTCTCGAACAGGAGGTGTCGCGTTGGAAGCGCTTTCGACACCCGTTCTGCCTGCTGGTCTGGGACATCGACCACTTCAAGAGCATCAACGATCGATTCGGCCACAACGCCGGGGACAAGGCGCTGATCACCATCGGCGAGGAACTGGCTTCCTCGATCCGCGAAACCGACTTTGTCGCACGGCTCGGAGGCGAGGAATTCGTCATGATCCTCTCCGGCGCCGACAGCGGCGCGGCGCTGAAGGTGGCTGACGCCATCCGTGCCAAGGTGGAGAACTGCGGCTTCAACTCGCAAGGAAAGCCGGTGCAAATCACGATTTCCTGCGGCATCAGCGAGTATCAGTCCGAGGATAGCCTGGAAGAGTTATTCGAACGCGCCGACCGCTGCCTCTACCGCGCCAAGCACGAAGGCCGCAACCGCTGCGTCGCCGGTTGAGGGCGCTTACCCATCGGCCCTGATCTCCGCGTCCAGCACGATCAGCCCACCCGCCGGACCATTGCCCGGTTCCGTGACCAGTATTTCCGCGAGTCTCCCCGCTTGCGCCACCAGCCGGTCCCCGTCCCTGAGGCTAGCGCTGACGCGGTAAATCCCCGCCGCCAGCGGCAAGCTGCGGAGGTTCACCCGCACACCGCGGTTCCCTGGTGGCAGGCCGAGCCGCGAAGGGATGCCGGGCTTCGCCGTGGCCACCAGGATTCCAGCGCTATTCCAGAACTGCAGGATGATCTCGGCGGCCTGGATGTTGCGCCGGCTGTTTAGGCTCAGCGCCAGTTCGAAGGGCTCTCCGCTGAGCACGCGCCCTTCGGGCCCCATGACCGTCTGAACGCCGGCAGTCGTTATGCGTACATCATCCGCAAGGTCCGCCGGCAAGGGCGGCGCGGCGCCCAGCGGCTTGAGCGCCTGGTTCAGGTATCCGATGGAGGCGTAGTATCGGTAGAACAGGGCATCGGGTTCACCCAGGGCCACCTGTCTCCCGGCAAACAAGAGCAGGCAGCGGTCCGCCACCTGTCGGACATTCATTTCCGAATGCGAGACAAAAATGATCGCCGTGCCTTCCCGTTTCAGGCGGTTCAGGCGTTCCAGCGCCCGCAGCTGAAAAGCCACGTCGCCAACCGCCAGCACTTCGTCCACCAGTAGCAGATCGGTGCGGATGCTGGTGGCGATGGCGAATTCCAGCCGGGCGTACATGCCGTCGGAATAGGTCTTGACCGGCGCATCGATGGCTTCTTCCAATTCGGCGAAACCGACGATGCCCGTCACCACGCTGTCGGTCTGGCGCGTGTTCAGGCCCAGTTGGGCACATTGCACGTAGATGTTTTCGCGGCCGCTGAGCATGGGCTGGAGCCCGGCGCCGATGCGAATCAGGGACTTCATGCTGCCCTGGGTCGCGATCTGGCCCGTGGTGGGCCGCAGTTCACGATTGATCAGTTTCAGCAGGGTGCTTTTGCCGGCGCCGTTGGGTCCAATGATGCCAAGGCACTCACCGGGTTCCACCTGGAAGCTGATTTCACGCAGCGCCCAGAACTCATCCCGCCGCAGTTTTTTCCTGGGCGGCCTGCGCAGGAGCAGGTGCCCGCGGTCCGCGAGGCGGTAGAGCAGTGCGCTGGTCAGTGAGCGGCAAAAGACGCGTCCGAGTTGATGGACGGATACGGCGGCGATGGACATGACCAGTTCGGACCTGCATGATGAAAAAAAATGCCCCGCGCTCAGGCGCGCGAATCGCCCTGCCTGCCGCTGCCAGGGACCGGGCGGTGCGGCTCCCACGCGAGGTCAAGCTTGCTTTGTGGCGGCGGCGGCGGTTGCTGCTGCGGAGGGCCATTGTATCTGCGTGCGTTTGCTAATCAAGTTATGACGGCCTTGGCGGCCGCCGAGACCTCAAGCGCGTATTTTCCGGGCCACGCGCCCGGCCGGCTCTTGGTAGAATGGGCCCAACTGTCGGAATCAGGCGAAGGAAATAGACATGGCTTTTCTGCCGTTTCATGTGCCGGGCGCGAAGACGCCGCGTATCCTCATCATTGGAGGCGGCTATGCCGGGCTCGCCGCCCTGGTTAGCCTGCGTCGGCATCGACCGGAGGCGGAGATCACCCTGGTGGATCCGCGCAGCCACCATATCAAGATCACCCATCTGCACGAGACGTTTCGAAGGCCCCTTGAGGCGTTTCGGGTGCCTTTCGCCGATCTGGGCGAGCAACTGGGTTTCCGGCACGTGCAAGCCGAGGTCAGGATGGAGGACGAGGACTTGCGGCGCTGGCAGGTGGAAAGGTGCCTGCAGCTTGCGGACGAGACTCTGGAGTTCGACTGTCTGTTGCTGGCCTCGGGAATGGCGCTGCCACCGCCCGGGACGCGGGAGGGAGAGCTGAGCCTGGCGGATTTCTGCGGCTATTCCGGTTACGAACTACTCGAACGGCACCTCGCCCGGTCTGGCGCATCCGATGCGGGCATCTCCGTGGTGGGAGGAGGAGCCACGGGAATCCAGTTCCTGTTCGAGATCGCGGCATTTCTGCGCCAGCGCGGGATCAACGGCCCCCTGCGCCTGATCGACGCCGAGCCACGCGTGCTGCGGCAGTTTGCGCCGGAGTTCGGCCGCTACGTTGTTTCTCGCATGCGCTTGAAAGGTATCGATTACCTGCCCAGGACCTACTTCCGGGGCCAGCAAGACGGCGTGGTGCACGTGGAGGACGCTGAAAGCGGTCAGGTGTCCGAACTGCCATCGGCGCTGACTCTCCTCTTCCCCGGACAGACCCCGGTGCGGCGCCTCCAGGTCAATGCCTTTGGCCAGGTGCGCCTGGGCGGGCATTTGCTGACCCAGGTATTTGCCGCGGGCGATCAGTCGGTCTATGCCGGTCCCGGATCGAACTCGGCCACCGCACAGTCGGCGGTGCGCAAGGGCAGGCTGGCGGCGCGGAACATTTTGAGGCATTGCGGACTCTTACCGGTACTTGAGCCGTATCTGCACCGCGACCTCGGCTATGTGGTCAGCTTGGGGCCTGACGACGCCGTGGGCTGGCTGGGGCTCCAGGGCAATGTGGTCGGTGGCACGCCGGCGCTGCTGATCAAGGAAATCGTGGAGGCACAGTATGACCTGCTGCTATCGGGCATCGACACCTATTTCATCTGACAGCGAAACGTAAAGGGCAGGGGAGGCGGTCAAATGTTCGGACTTCTCAACGACAATCCAGTTGCCGCCAAGGCCGGGATCACCATTCAGCGTCCCGCAGACGAGGTGTTCCGGTTTATCGGCGTGGATTTCTTTCGCAACTATCCCCGCTGGTCGCCGGAGGTGATTGAGCTGAAGCCGATGACCCCGGGCGAGGTCCGGCTGGGCACCCTGGCCCGGCAGGTGCGTGTCGACCAGGGCAACCGGTCCGAGTCCAGCTTCAAGGTCACCGTGTTCGAGCCGGCGAGCCGAATCCGCTTCGAAGGTGTCTCCAACCCGTATGTCTGCGACTACCTGCTGGACGGCGAAAGCACGGGCACGGCGACGCGCGTGGTGTTCACCTTCGAACTGCTGCGCCTGGAACTGTACATGCGTCCCTTTGAAAAGCTCATCCGCATCGCCATTCAGGATGGTGCCGAGCGGACCGTCCGAAACATCAAGCGCCTGATCGAGGCCGAGGCCGCTGCGCTGGCCAGCCAGTGAGCGCGGTAACCGCAAAAGTCGGAGAACGACCATGTCATTCATCGTTGAAAAAGACCCCGGCCTGATTCCACAGATACTCTCCACCATCCTCGATTCCTGCGTCAATGGCGTGACCCTGGCCGATCCGGACTTGGAGGATATGCCCATCGTCTACGCCAACCGCGCCTTCCTGGAGATGACCGGCTACAGCGAGGAGGAAACCCTGGGCCGCAACTGCCGCTTCCTGCAGGGCACGGACCGGGACCAGGAAGCGCGGCGTCAGTTGCGCGAGGCCATCGACGCCTGCCAGCCGGTGGAAGTGAACCTGCGCAACTACCGCAAGAACGGGGAGATGTTCTACAACCACCTCGCCATTGCCCCGCTGTTCGACTCCAACGGAAAGCTCCTGTACTACCTGGGGGTCCAGTACGATGTGACCCGGCAGGTCAAGGCAGAGGAAGAGATCAAACGCCTTTCGGACAGTCTGGAGTCGCTTTCCCGGCTGAAGTCCGCCTGAGCGGCGCGATGCCGGCCGGTTGGCTTGAATGCGAGGTAGCCCGAGATGCCCCTGCTAAGTAACAGTGTCTGCGTGAAATACACGCCCGAGCAGATGTACGAGCTGGTAAACGATGTGGAGTCTTACCCCCGTTATTTGCCCTTGTGCTCCAAGGTCACGGTGCTGGACAAGGATTCGAATCAGCTTCGCGCCACCATTACCCTGTCGAAGGGCAAGATCAAGCTGACCTTCACCACGGCCAATTCCATGGAGCAGGGGCGTCAGATCAACATGAAGCTGGTCGACGGGCCCTTCAAGCGGCTGAGCGGGGTTTGGCGCTTCCGGCCCAGCGGCAATGGCGGTTGCGAAACTTCCTTCGAACTGGACTTCGAGTTTTCCAACAGTCTTCTGAGCCTGGCCTTCGGCGGTTTTTTCAAGGAGGTGGCTGAGTCCTTCGTGGATGCCTTCTGCCGCCAGGCGGCGGTGCGCTACGGGTCGAGCGCGGCGCCGGCCTGATCTCAGGCCAACAGACGATCGCGCAAGCTATTCGCCTGGGCGGCGATTGCGGCCCGGGTTTCGGCATCCAGGCGTTCCAGGTTGCGCCACTGCTGGGCGCTGCGCGGATGGTGCGCGAAGCGCTCCGCATGGCGCATGAGAAAATCCCAATACAGCGTCGTGAACGGACAAGCCTTTGGCCCAACGGCCTGCTCCGGCCGGTAAGGGCAACTGCGGCAGTAATTGCTCATGCGCTGGATGTAGCGCCCGCTGGCTACGTAGGGCTTCGATCCGACGATTCCGCCGTCCGCGTACTGTGACATGCCTAAGGTGTTGGGCAGTTCCACCCACTCCACGGCATCGACGTAAACCGCCAGATACCATTCGTGCACCTCCATCGGGCGAACGCCAAGCAGCAGCGCGAACAGGCCGGTGACCATGAGGCGTTGAATGTGATGGGCATAACCCAGGCTCAGGGTCTGGGCGATGGCTTCGCGCAGGCAGACCATGTCAATTTCAGCCGTCCAATACCAGCGCGGCAGTGCCTGTTCCGCGCCCAGTGCGTTGTGCTGCCGATAGTCCGGCATGTGCAGCCAGTAGATCCCGTGGACGAACTCCCGCCAGCCCAGGATCTGGCGCACGAAGCCCTCCACCGATTGCAGCGGCGCATGTCCGGCCTTGAAGGCCACGATCGCCGCCGCGATGGTTTCCCGGGGCGAGAGCAGGTGCAGGTTGAGCGCGGCGGCCAGGCGTGAGTGATACAGATATGGCTGGTCTTGCCACAGTGCGTCCTGATATGGGCCGAACACTGGCAGGCGGTGCTGGATGAAATCACGCAGGGCTTGGCGGGCATCGAAGGC
The DNA here is from genome assembly GCF_000934725.1 of Methyloterricola oryzae. NCBI lineage: Bacteria > Pseudomonadati > Pseudomonadota > Gammaproteobacteria > Methylococcales > Methylococcaceae > Methyloterricola > Methyloterricola oryzae. Next base: position 150,087 of record NZ_JYNS01000007.1, on the reverse strand, counting down.
GGTCACCGGCCAATCGAAGTTACCCAGGCTGCCCGGGTGGCCGGGAAAATGACGGCTGACGTCGGCCAGTGCCGTCCGGGTGATGGGATCGGGCGCAAAGCCCTGGGGCGCGGGGACCCTGCCGGGGCCTGCGCGGCCGAAGCTGCGCCGATTGTCCGCGTCCAGGTTCCAGCGACCGCCTGCGGGCTGCTGGTCCTGCATCAGAATCCCTGATTGCCGGCGCAAGTACCGGTACAGGTGCTCATTGCGCAGTTCCCGTCTGCCCTTTGCCCAGCGGGCGAATGCGTCCGGCGGCATGAAAATGTGCCGGTCCTCGCGCAGGATCAAGGGCAGGTCGAGGCGCACGAGGGTCTGGCGGATCTCATCCAGCACCCGCAAATCCCCGGGCTGGACCAGAATCGCGGCGGCGGGCCGCGCAAGCTCCAGTTCCGCCGCGAGCGCTTCACCCAGGCTCTCATGGGGGTGCTCGCCCAGGCGGTAATAACTGACCGGCCAGCCTGCAGCGAGCAGGTCCTGGTGGAAATGCCGCATGGCGGCGAGGAACAGGGCGCTGCGCTGGCGGTGCGACCAGACATGGGTGGATTCTTGCTTGACCTCGGCCATCCAGACGCGGTCGGAACCCGGGTCGAAGCCATCGAAGGCCGCGCTGTCGCGATTCAACTGGTCGCCCAGGACGATGACGAGATGGCGCAGGTCCGCTGGCTGTGGCATGGCCTCCGGTACTGCGCTCAAGGGGTGGTGAAAGGGAAGTGGAGTCGGCCGATAAGCCGGGTTCTGTCGTGGACAGTCATTCATCTGGGACATGCGTCACCGCATGCCTCAAGCAACCTACCCGGGAGCCGTGCGGGCCGCACGTTTGGGACGAACCCAATGCCCCCCTATTTGGTCTTGCTCCGGGCGGGGTTTACCCTGCCACTCCCGTTGCCGGGAGCGCGGTGCGCTCTTACCGCACCATTTCACCCTTACCCCGCAGCGACCGCCTGAACGGCGGCCCCGGATGACTCCGGGACCGTGCGGATGATCGCTGCGGGGCGGTATATTTTCTGTGGCACTTTCCGTGGGCTCGCGCCCCCCAGGCGTTACCTGGCGCCCTGCCCTGTGGAGCCCGGACTTTCCTCCACCCGCTTTTGGCGGGCAGCGACTGTCTGGCCGACTCGCGGCTAGTGTATCGTTTCGCCCTCGGTTACGCTACTTGAAGTCGGGCAGGCCGGATTGCAGAAACCAACGGTCCTTTTCGTTGTCAAACCGCCAGGTCTGTCGGTCGGTGAGGCGTTGCTCGACGCCGGCAGGCTCGATGTAGTAGCGGATCTCGACGGTCTGGCGGAGCACGTCGCTGCCCTTATGCTCCTGGAGATGGACCCGATCATAGGAGGTGACGTGGACATTCTTCAGGAAGGCGAAATCGAGACGCCCCTGTTTGGCTGGGGGCTGGAATTCGCTGGCGGCTTCCCATTGTCCCCAGCGGATGGCGGCGCCGTAGCGGCTGAGTTCATCCTCCGTCTTCATCAGTTGGAGGTCGTGGGTGCAGCCGGAGAGGAGCAGGCAGGCGGCAAGGAGCAGTTTCGAACACGGGATAGTCGGCAGTGAACGGGATCGCATTGGCTCCTCGTCTGGGGAAATTGAGTGAAATGAGGCCCCTTGCGGAACGGGTCCGGGCTTAAAGCCCGGTCGATCGCTTTCATGCCCTTTGGGCGACCTAATTATATAATGCGAACACAAAAACCTTCGGAGTGGAACACAATGAAAATAATGGCCGGCATCATGGCGATCCTCGCGGTGATCTATTTTCTTCCCGCCTTCATGCAGGGGTCGCATGAAATCAACGGCAAGTCGCGCGAAACCGCCTACCGTTCGGCAATCAAGGCCAAGCGCTACCTGTCCACCGATGACCGGGTGGTGTTCGATACCGCCTTCGGCATTCTGGACAAGATCAAGTCGCAGGAAGGGCCCGATGCCTTTGCCGCCGCGGTGGACGGCATGGACCCGGACGAAGTGATCGAACTGGCCAAAACCGAAGTGGACGCCAAGATTGCCTCCGGAGATCCCGAGTTCAAGCAATATCAATCCTGGGAAGACATGGTCAGCAAGCTGACCACGATGACGCCGAAAAAGCATGCCGGGCAGCCTCCGGCTCCTTTGCGCCAGTCCGAGCGGACCGGCCGGCCCAACTGAGTCCGGTGACGTCGAACGAGGTTACCGACTTTAACCGGCGTCGTTCTCACGTTTAAGCTGCAAAGCCGCCTGGTAGGCCAACTCCCTGCGCGCGCCGGTGATGCGCGCGCACAAGGAGGCAGCAGTCTTCACCGAACATTCCTCCAGCAGAAAACCCAACACCCGTTGTTGCTCGTCCGTCAGGCTGTCCCTGGGTGCCTGAGCGGGGTCGGCGCCCGCGATCAGGATGACGAACTCGCCTTTCTGCATGTGCGGACCGGCCGCAACCAGCGCCGCGGCTTCGCCCGCCGTGCTGTTGACGATGGTCTCGTACAACTTGGTGAGTTCACGAGCGATGGCAACGGGCCGCTGCGCCGGGAAAACCTCGGCTAAGTCCTTTAGAAAATCCAAGGTCCGGTGGCTGGACTCGTAGAAGATCAAGGTCCTTGGATCGTCTGCCAGGGACTGCAGCATCGATTTGCGCGCCGAGCTCGTGCGCGGCGGAAAACCTTCGAAGCTGAAGCGGTCGGTGGGCAGGCCGGAGGCCGAAATCGCCGCCACCAGCGCACAGGCGCCCGGTATGGGTATGACCCGTATGCCCTGCTGGCGCGCAAGGCGTACCAGGGGAAACCCGGGGTCGCTGATGAGCGGCGTGCCAGCGTCGGAGATCAGGGCGATGGTTTCGCCCCGCAGGAGGCGTTCCACCAGGCGCGGGGCGGTTCGGTCCTCGTTGTGCTCGTGCAGGGGCAGCAAGGGCGTGGCGATGCCGTAGTGTTCGAGGAGTGGGCGGCTGTGGCGCGTGTCCTCGGCGGCGATGCAATCCGCTTGGCGCAGCACGTCGAGGGCGCGGAAGCTCAGGTCCGCCAGATTGCCGATGGGGGTGGCGACTAGGTATAGTATGCCGCAGTCTGGTGTTTCCACGCGTGCCTTCCTTAAATTCATTTCCTCATCAGAGTCTTGCACCCATGTCCCTGCTTCCGCGAATTTCGGCCGTTTGTCTTGCCCTGTTGCTGTTCGGCTGCGCTGGCCAAAGCGCGCGGCAAGAGGATGCAGCGATGATCGACGAAGCGCAGGGGCGTATTCGGGCCGGGGATTTTGATGGCGCTGCGCGGGTGTATCAGCATCTCGCACAGGTTTCCAACGCGCCCGATTACTACCGGCTGATGGCGGCGGATGCGGAACTGCGCGGCGGCAACGGCTCCGCGGCCGAGGCCTTGCTGGGGCAGGTGCGCGCAGAGGATCTCGTCGAGGACGAACAATACCGCTATACGCTGCTCAAGAGCCGCCTCTATCTGAACCAGGGGCGCGCCAGGGACGCCATGCTTCTGTTGGATACCCTGAGCCCCCAGCAACTGGATCCTGGGCAGCGCGCCCATTATCACACACTCCGGGCGTCGGCCTACAATCAACTGGGCAATATGCTGGAAAGCGCGCGGGAAAGGGTGTTTCTGGGGTATCTGCTGAAGTCCCCCCAGGCGGTGGAAAAGAACAACCAGCTCATCTACGAGGACCTCAGTCGCATGCCTGAATCAGCGCTTGCAGGGCTTCGCAACGGGCGCCGCGACACCCTGGGAGGCTGGATCGAATTAGCCTTCATCATGCAAGGGCCTGAGCCGGAGCGCCCGCAGGCGCTGGCGGCCTGGCGCGGGCAGTTTCCCCAGCATCCGGCGAATGGGCCTTTCCTGAATACCCTGGGCGGTGCGGCCGAAGAAACGGTCAAGGTCACCCCGCTGCGCGATGCCGAGCCCACCCCTGCGCTGGCCGCAGAGCCAACACCGGCGCCGGCCGCGGCGCCTGGACCCGTGATCGGTGTCCTGCTGCCGCTCAGTGGTCCCTTCGCTGGCGCCGGACAGGCCATACGCGGCGGCATGGAAGCGGCCAACGGGGCGGACACCAATCCGGGCAAGCTAGGCCTCAAATTTGTCGACACCAACGGTGGCGATGTCGTCGCCCTGTACGACCAATTGGTGAAAGAGGGCGCGCAGGATGTGGTGGGACCGCTGATCAAGGAAGATGTGGCGCGACTGGCGGCGGGCGTCGAATTGAGCGTGCCGGTGTTGGCCTTGAACCAGGGCAGCGATGCCTCCCGTGACAATCTGTTCCAGTTTGGGCTGACGCCCGAGCAGGAGGTCGAGCAGTCCGCCGGCAGCGCCTGGTTCGACGGCCGGCAGAACGCGCTGGTGCTGGCGCCGGCCTCGGCTTACGGGCAGCGCCTGATCAGCCATTTCAGCCGCTACTGGAAGAGCCTTGGCGGAAAGATCGTCGCCATCAAGACCTACAAGCCGGGTGGCGAGGATTTTACCAGCAGCGTTCATGACCTGCTGGCGTCCAGCCCCGGTGCTCTGGCTCGGGAGGATGGGGCGGCGGCACCGCCGGAAGCCGCCACCGGTTCCGCCGACTTCGTGTTCATGATCGCCGACGCTCGGGATGCCCGTCTGCTGCGGCCGCAACTGGAATCGCAGCAGGCCATGCCGATTCCGGTCTACGCCATGTCGCAAGTCTTCAACGGGCGTCCCGATGCGGTGGACCAGGACCGCGATCTGAACGGCGTGATCTTCTGTGACCTGCCCTGGATGCTCAATCCCAACGATAGTGGGCCACTGTCGCGCAACAGCCTGCAGTCCCTGGTGGAGCGCACGCCGGAGAACTACACGCGTCTGATTGCCATGGGCATCGATGCCTACAATCTGGTGCCGCAACTGCCCCTGCTAAGATCCGGCGCGCAGAGCCGCTTCGCGGGAGCCACCGGACAACTGGATGTGAAGGCAGGCAACAAGATTCAGCGCCAGTTGTCCTGTGCCCAGTTCGAATCCGGCGTGCCCCAGCCGCGGGGCATCGCGCCGATGTTGCAGCCCAGTGCTGCCGGTATGCAATCCGCGCCCTGATGGCGGAGGCGCGCGAAGGAGGTCGGTCGAAGCACCTCGTAGCGGGCGAGCAGGCCGAAACCGCGGCCTTGGAATACCTTAAGGCTCAGGGCCTGAGCTTGGTGGAGCGGAATTTTCGCTGCCGGCGCGGGGAAATCGATCTGGTCATGCGCGAAGGCAGCGGCCTGGTGTTCGTGGAAGTGCGCTACCGCGCGTCGTCCCGGTACGGTTCGCCGCTGGAGAGTATCGATGCCCGCAAGCGCGGACGGCTTGTCGCTGCGGCCAGCCATTACCTCGCGGTCAATCGGGTCGACTGTCCGGCTCGATTCGATGTGGTCGCCCTAACGCCGGGGCCCGCGCAGCTTGAACTTCAATGGATCAAAAACGCCTTTCAGGACAGCCCCACATGAATTTCCAGGAACGCATCCACCGCCAGTTCACGGCGAATTTCCAGACTGCGCAGGAAGCGCTCACCAACCTGAGCGAATTGATCGAGATTGCTTCGGTCAAGCTGGCCAACAGCCTGCTGAGTGACGGCAAGATTCTGTGCTGCGGCAACGGCGGGTCCGCCGCCCAGGCCCAGCATTTTTCGTCGGAAATGCTCAACCGCTTCGAACGTGAACGCCCCGGGCTGCCGGCCATCGCCTTGACCACGGACACGTCCACCTTGACATCGGTTGCCAACGACTACCGGTACGACGACGTGTTTGCCAAGCAGATTCGCGCCCTTGGGCATTCCCAGGACGCCCTGATTGTTTACACCACCAGCGGCAATTCCGCGAGCATCCTCTCGGCGGTGATGGCGGCCCACGACAGGGACATGGCGGTCATCGCGCTAAGCGGCCGCGATGGCGGCGCCCTGGCGCCGCTGTTGAAGGAAACCGACATCGAAATCCGCGTGGCCTGTCCGTCCACGGCGCGGGTGCAGGAGGTGCACCTGATCATCACCCACTGTCTGTGCGATCTGATCGACCTGCAGTTGTTCGGGGAGTGACCCGCTCCGCCCTGGCTTCTACTGCACCAGGGTGATGCGCATGGACAGGTCGATTGCTTGGACGTTCTTGGTCAGCGCGCCGACGGAGATATAGTCGACGCCAGTGGCGGCTATGTCCGCGATATTGTCCAGAGAGACGTTTCCCGAAACCTCGAGCTTCAGGCGGCCCGCGTTGATGGCGACGGCCTGCCGCATGAGTTCCAGGCTGAAATTGTCCAGCAGCACCCGGTCGGCCCCGGCTTCCATCGCTTGGGTCAGTTCCGCGAGATTCTCTACTTCGACTTCGACCGGCACATCGGCGCCCAGGGCGTGAGCCTGCTGCACGGCGGCGTGGATCGATCCTGCCGCCATGATGTGGTTTTCCTTGATCAGGATGCCGTCATACAGGCCCATGCGATGGTTTTGGCAGCCCCCGCAACGGACCGCGTATTTCTGTGCCTTGCGCAGGCCGGGCAGGGTCTTGCGTGTATCCAGCACGGTCACGGCCGAGCCGCTCACCGCGTTGGCGTAGCGCCGGGCGAGGGTGGCCGTGCCGGACAACGTCTGCAGCAGGTTGAGCGCTGTTCGCTCTCCGGTCAACAGGGATCTGGCCGTGCCGGATAGTTCGCACAACTGCGTTCCCGCTGCGACCCAACTACCCTCATCGACTGACCAGGTAATGCGCGTTTGCGGGTCGATTCGTGCGAAGACCGCTTCCACCCAGGGTTGGCCGCAGACCACTGTGTCCTCGCGGGTCACCACCTTGGCCGTGGCGTGCGTTTCGGCCGGCACGATGAGCGCGGTAAGGTCGCCGGCGCCGATGTCTTCCGTTAGCCAGCGATCAATGTCTTCCAGGGAAACCAGCATGTGTGCTCCTTACGGAAAAGTCCTTAGTTCTGAATGTGCCAAAGCGCCAGCGCGTCTTCACCCAATAGTTCTTATAGCACTCTGGGCGCACGCACGGACGACAAAATCCGGGCCGCCTTGACTCGCAGCCAGGGCCTGGGACACTGCTTTCGCCGCAGGTTAGCGGAAAGTCGGGCCAGGCTCAAAGCCTGAAAGGCCCGTCGCGACCCTTTGAAAGGGTATACCTTTTTCCGCCGAACTGTTCTACAGTTGCCAGGGGCCTTAGGGCCCTGTGTCGTTCTTGACTTACATAAGAAATGGAAAAAAGGAGATCCTTATGAGAAAAGAGGCAGGTATTTCTTTGGCTTTGAGCGTGGCCGCGTTGACTCTTGGCAGCCAGGCCGCATTGGCAACGTGTAAGGATGTATCGTATAGCCAGTTGAAGTCAGCCGCTCAGGCTGCGGTGACGGCGGAAAAGAGTGGGTATGGCCTTCCCATGTGGGTGACCATGGTGGATGAAACCGGCAAGATCTGTCATGTGGTCAACTCGACGGATGGCAAAGGCCACAACAGCGGCGCGTTATGGCTGGGCAGTCGTAACATCTCGGCGCAGAAGGCGAGCACGGCCAATGCCTTCAGCATCGACGGCTACGCCATCTCGACGGCCAACCTGTATACTCCCGTCAATCAGGGCCAGAGCCTGTTTGGTCTGCAGGCCAGCAACCCCATCAACGGCAGTCTCGCTTATACGGGGAGCCCGAACCAATACGGGACCAAGAATGATCCCCTGAAGAACAAGCGCATCGGCGGCGTCAACGTGTTCGGCGGTGGTCTTGCGGTGTACTCCGGGGGCAATAAGAAGATCGGCGCTATCGGCGTTTCCGGCGACACATCGTGCCGCGATCATGCCGTTGCCTGGCTCATCCGCGCCGCCTTGAATGGTCATCCGGGTGGGACCGGGATCACCACGGCGAACTACACGGCGGATGGCACCGCGGTCGCGATCAATGGCGCTGCGGGGACCAGCAATACCTTCAATTTGAAGGGCGACGAACTGATCCTGATCAATGACGTGACCGGCGCTAGCGACGCGGGTGAAGGCTGGGGCGGCTGGAAGCATCCTGCCTGCCCGAGAACGGCTGCGGGTTCAGCGGATGGTACCGCGGCCAATGGCATCATCGTGGTCAAAAACAAGGCGCCGGATTAAGCCGCGATCGTTCTTCATGTGTCCTTGACTGGCCCCTGCGGGGGTCAGTCATTTTATAGGGCTACAAATCTTCATTACATAATTCGAGGTTTTGGGTCGTTCCATGCGAATTTTTATTATAGTCCTGCTGGTCACGCTGGTAGCGGGCGGACTGGTCGTCTATCGCATTCTCCAAAGCGAAAGCCTGAATGAAATGGAGGTGTCGTCTTCGCCCGCGCCAGTGGCGAAGGCAACGCCCGCGGCCGCGCCGGCGCCTCCGGTGCTGCCTCATGCCGAGGAAATTCAGGCTCAGGCGGTTCAGGCGCCTACGCCGGAAGATGAGGAGGACGAGGCGCAGATCGATGCCGAGCAGGTGCTGGAGGCGCTGGAGTCCCTTAAGAGTACCGATCCAGAGGAGCGCGTTGCCGGGGTGGAACAACTGGCCGCCTTCCCGACGGCGGAGGCCGAGCAACAGTTGCTCATCACCCTTGCCGGCGACTCGAGCGCGGATGTGCGCAGCGCCGCTGCGCAAAGCCTTGGTCAGTTCGAGAATCTTTCCGACGGCATCATGACGGCCCTGCTGAAGGCTCTGGAAGACCAGGATGAGGACGTACAGGTGAGCGCCCTGGACGCCATCGAAAGCCTAGTGTCGGATATGGAGGCGAATGAGCCCCGTCTTAAGCAGGTGCTCAGCACGCTGAAGAAACTGCAGTCCTCAAAGAAGCTCAGGGCCGACACGAGGCAGGGAATCAAGGAGTTTCTAGAGGATCAGTAGGCAAAAGCCCAATAAAAAAGCCTCCATACATCCTGTAGGAGGCTTATCGCCTGTTGGTTGGCTTAACAGGTCCAGTCCTTGGCAACGTCCTGTTGAATACTCCTAGAAATCCTTTTCCTGTCTGGCGACGGTTGTAATTCTGAGCTTAGCAACAGCGTGCGTCTGCAGGAAATCGCCGAACTTGATGTAAGCAATTGCTTACGCGATGTGACCGGCTTCACAGGTTTGAGTAGGGCGGTTTATCAATACATAAGAAATCACTATCATAATAAGCTCGCAATTGCAGTTCAACAAACCGCAGATCAGTGGTGAAATGGATCAACGTACGGCGGAAATAAGGCGCGATACCCTGGAAACCCAGGTTTTTGTCCAGGTCAATCTTGATGGTGCCGGAACCGGCCGCTTCGAGACAGGCGTACCCTTCCTCGAGCACATGCTCGATCAAGTCGCTCGGCACGGGTTGATCGATCTGACCGTGAAGGCCGCGGGCGATCTGCACATCGACGCGCACCATACGGTGGAGGATGTGGGTATTACCCTGGGGCAGGCCATCGATCGCGCTGTGGGCGACAAACGCGGCATTCGCCGCTATGGGCACTCATACGTGCCGCTGGACGAGGCTTTGTCGCGTGTGGTGATTGATTTCTCCGGCCGGCCAGGGCTGGCCTACGATGTCAGCTTCCCCAGGGCGCGTATCGGCGATTTCGATGTGGATCTCTTGCTGGAATTCTTCCGGGGATTCGTGAACCATGCTAAAGTGTCGTTGCATATCGACAGCCTGAAAGGCGTCAATGCCCACCATGTGGCAGAGACGATCTTCAAGGCATTTGGCCGGGCCATGCGCATGGCGCTTGAGCGTGATGAGCGCATGCAAGGCATTCTTCCATCGACCAAAGGCGCATTGTAGCCCGTCGCCATCCTCCCCTTCGGTTTTTTTCGTATGTCCTCGGTGGCCGTTATCGATTATGGAATGGGTAACCTCCATTCCATCGCCAAGGCGCTTCAGCATGCCGATCCCGCAGTGCGCGTTATTGTCACGGGCGAACCCAAGGATTTGCTCAGCGCCGATCGCGTGGTATTCCCGGGCGTCGGGGCGATTCGTGACTGCATGCAGGCGCTGCAGCAGAGGCAGCTGATCCCTGTGTTGGCCGAACTGGCCGCGAGCAAGCCTGTCCTGGGTATATGCCTGGGCATGCAGGCCCTGTTGGAGGAAAGCGAGGAAAACGACGGCACGGCGTGTCTGGGTTTGCTGGCGGGTCGTGTCGTGCGATTCCCGGATGGCTTGCAGGACAGCGGCGGCAATCCCCTGAAGATTCCGCACATGGGATGGAACCGGTTGAATCCGTCTGCTGCACATCCGCTCTGGGATGGCATCGACCCCGGCAGCTGGTTTTATTTCGTCCACAGTTACTACGCCTGTCCCGCCGATTCGAGCCAGATCGCGGCGACCAGCGATTATCCGACACCCTTTGCCGCAGCGCTGCAGCGCGACAATCTGTTTGCCGTGCAGTTTCACCCGGAGAAGAGTCAGGTGGCAGGCTTGCGCCTGCTGGCCAATTTTCTGCGCTGGAAGCCGGGCCAATGACTTCCCGCATTCGTCAAATCCACTTGAGTACGAGGACCTGAACATGCTCTTGATACCTGCTATCGACCTGAAAGATGGCAAGTGTGTCCGTTTGCGGCAGGGCCGCATGGAAGACGATACGGTGTTTTCCGAGGATCCTGTGGCGATGGCGAGACGTTGGGTATCCGAGGGCGCCAAGCGGCTGCATCTGGTGGATCTGGATGGCGCGTTCGCCGGAGTTCCCCGCAACCGCGAGGTCATCCACGCCATTCGCGAAGGCTGTCCCGACGTGCAGATCCAGGTGGGCGGCGGAATCCGCGACGAAGACACGATCCAGGGCTATCTGGACGCCGGTGTGGATTTCGTCATTATCGGCACCAAGGCGGTGAGTGCGCCGCACTTCGTGAGCGACGTAGCCGCCGAGTTTCCCAATCACATCATCATTGGCCTGGACGCCCGCGACGGCAAGGTAGCCATCGACGGCTGGTCCAAACTGTCCCACCACGATGTGATCGACCTTGCGCAGAAGTTCGAGGATGATGGCGTCGAGGCCATCATCTACACCGACATCAGCCGCGACGGCATGATGGAGGGCATCAACATCGAGGCCACTGCGCGTCTTGCGCGGTCCATTCGAATTCCCGTAATCGCATCGGGCGGCATCACCAACCTGGAGGATATCCGCCAACTGGGCGGGATCGTGGCCGACGGGGTGATGGGAGCCATCACCGGGCGGGCACTGTATGAGGGTACCTTGAGCTTCGCCGAAGGCCAGAAACTGGCGGATACCTTCTAGTGCTGGCCAAACGGATCATCCCCTGCCTGGACGTGGACAACGGGCGGGTCGTCAAGGGCGTCCGCTTCGTGGAGATACGCGACGCCGGCGATCCGGTGGAGATTGCTCGCCGCTATGACCGCGAAGGCGCGGACGAACTGACGTTCCTGGATATCACTGCCAGTTCCGACAACAGGCAGACCATGGTTCATGTGGTCGAGCAGGTGGCCGGCGAGGTGTTCATTCCCCTCACGGTGGGAGGCGGGATCCGCACGCTAGAGGATATCCGGCGCATGCTCAATGCCGGAGCGGACAAGGTCAGCATCAATACTGCCGCGGTGTTCAATCCGGAATTCGTGCGCGAGGCGGCGGCCCGTTTCGGTTCGCAGTGCATCGTGGTCGCCATTGACGCCAAGCAGGTGAGTACCGTTCCGCCACGCTGGGAGATCTTTACCCACGGCGGGCGTAAGCCGACAGGCCTGGACGCGATCGACTGGGCGCGGCGGATGGTGGAGTACGGAGCCGGCGAGATCCTGCTCACCAGCATGGACCGCGACGGAACCAAATCCGGCTTCGATCTGGCATTGACCCGCGCCATCAGCGAGGCCGTCAGTGTGCCGGTGATCGCCTCCGGGGGGGTCGGCAACCTGCAGGATCTGGCCGATGGCGTGACCACAGGCAAGGCCGATGCGGTGCTCGCTGCGAGCATCTTTCATTTCGCCGAGTATTCCATCCGTCAGGCCAAGGAGCACATGGCGGGGCAGGGGATCGAGGTGCGATTGTGAGCACCGCCTGGCTGGACGAGCTGCGCTGGACCGGCGATGGTCTGGTGCCCGTGATCGCGCAGGAGGCAAGTTCAGGGCAGGTGCTGATGTTCGCCTGGATGAATCGCGAGGCGCTCGCCCTCACTGTCACCGAGGGCTATGCCGTGTACTGGTCGCGTTCACGGCAGAAGCTCTGGCGCAAGGGTGAGGAATCCGGTCATCGCCAGAAGGTCATGGAGATCCGCCTGGACTGTGACGAGGACGTGGTGCTGCTCAAGGTGGAGCAGGCGGGCGGCATTGCCTGCCACACGGGACGGCATCACTGCTTTTTCCGGGTGCTGAGGGACGGCGCCTGGGTGACGGTAGACCCTGTGTTGAAAGATCCGGAGGCGATTTACCGATGACCGAGGCTGATATTCTGGCGCGTCTGGCAGAGGTGTTGGAGCAGCGTAAATCGCAGAATCCCAAGGACTCCTACGTGGCGAGCCTGTATGCCAAGGGACTGGATACCATTCTGAAGAAAATCGGCGAAGAAGCCGCCGAGACCATTATCGCCGCCAAGGGCGGCGAACCCGCGCAGATCGTCTATGAAATGGCCGATCTCTGGTTCCACTGCCTGGTTCTGCTGGCAAACCAGGGTCTGGGGCCCAACGACGTGCTTGGCGAACTCCAGCGCCGCTTCGGTCTTTCCGGGATCGAGGAGAAAGCCTCCCGCACTTGAGCGGTGACTCAGGTCCGCGGGCGCGGGGCCGGGGCCGGTTTGAGCGGCCGCTCTAACGCTTCCCGTGCGGAAGCGATCATAGGCTAGACTTGGCACCTGAGGAAGAAGCCGCGCCGGGGGGCTTGAGCACCCGGATCAAAGGCTGCTTGTCGATACTCGTGCGACGTCAACTTACGCCTATGGATCTGAAAACCAGCCCACCCCCTGGTTCGGTGCCGAGCGCTCCCTTGCCTGCCAATTTTGACGAGTCCGCCGTGGCCGCCTGGCTGGCTGCGTTGCCCCTCGCCAATCGGGATGCTTGCATCGATTCCCTGCTGGTCATGCTCACGGTCCTGCAGAAGCAGAGCCATATTCCCTGCGGCGAGCGGCTGGCTATTATGGAGCGGATCCTGTCGGTTGCAGAGATCCAGGTACAGCAGTATTCCCGCACCCAGTTGGCCGACGAGGCCTTTCCCCTGCCGCAGTCCGCGCAACGGGTCGCGAGCCGCTGCTTCCTGATTGCCCGCGCCTTGGGCGACGGTTATCGGCGCATCGCGATGGACCCCGACTACATGAGTGAGTGGGCCCTGGCCGGCCAAGGCCGGACCGCCGTCCTGCTGAGGGCGCTGCAGAACTATGGCCAGGCGCTGCTGCGCCTGAAGCTCAGTTATCATCCCCCGCCTTTCGACTTCTGGCGCCACATATATGAGCTGTTCCGTCTTGCCGAGGACAACCATCTGCTGAAAGCGGCAGCCAGCGAGGCGACAGCCATTACCGTGGAAGGCAGTTTCCTCGCATTGATGCTGTTTCCGCTGACGCCAACCAACCGGCATCGGCCCCGAGACATCCGGCAGATCTTCTTGCTGCTGCAGCGTTTTTCCGCGCGTGCGCAGTTGGCCTCGGATTGGCAACAGGGCGATCTGAAGGCTTTGTTCGTCGTGGATTTGGACTCGGATCGGGAACCGCATCGGGTGTCAACGCCTGATCTTGAGTGCGGCGGTGGCCTGCGCTTTCTCTTTACCCGGGCTCTGGTGGAGTCCATGATTGCCCATTTCTCGGGGCCCGTGGGCATGAGCGAATTCGGGGGCGGCTTGTCCGGGGGGCTGGTAAAACGCCTGGTCCGTGCCTTGGGCGTGCCGGAGCGGCGCAAGTCATTGCGGCGTCCCGATGCGGGTGAGCGGGTGATCATCGTCGGGCTGAAATCCGTGATCGAGGCGCTTTGGCGTGGCCGGCAGTCCAAGGACCTGCCCGAGGCGCGCACCTCCCTGCAGTACAAGGGTGTCAAGTGGCTCAATGTGCCGGATTTTCAGGTGGAAATCCTGCCCGATGACCGGCCGCAAGGCGGTGAAAGATTCGTGCGCAGCGAGCGAGCGCTCGGCACCCTGATCCGGGAGCAGGCCACGGGTATGTCACGGGAGGACATCTGGGGAGAAAATCGCTTCTCGGGGGCAGCCGGTGTTGGCGATGCATCCAATCTAAAGGCCGCAATGATCAACTCCAGCGCCCGCGGCTGCTGTCTGCTTTGGGCCCACAGGCAGGTTTCCTGCCTCAAGGTCGGGGAACTGATCGGGTTTCCGACCGAACAGGGCAGGCTCTACATCGGCGTGGTGCGTTGGTTGGAGCAGACCCCGGAAGGCGACGTCACCATCGGCGTGGAATTGATTGCGCCCAGGACACGGGCGGTGAGCATCTACGCCGTGGGACGGGGGACGCCGGAGATGGCTTTGTTCCTGACGGAGGACGTGCGCGTGCGGGGTGAGCCCTGCATCCTGGTTTCAACGGCGAAATTCGATGTGGGGCAGACCATTACCATCGATGATGCCGGGGGCTTGAGCCACTTCAGAATCGAGAAGCTGCTGGAGTCCAACCCCTCGTTCCAGCAGTTTACCCTTAGTGAAGAACCCGGCCGGGCACCGGTGGTGCTTTGAGGGGTGGATTGGCCCGCAGGTTTGCCGTCCAGGCCAGAAGCGTCAGCATGGCGAGAAATCCCAAGGCCGATAGAAACGCCGTGCGGCGGTAGCGGCGCACCAGCACATTCTGGGGCGTGCAGGAAATGATGTAAGGCCGTCCATAGCGTGGCCTGCGCACCAGGTTGTGTTCCGTGTGCTGGCGGCGCGCGCCCAGCGATGTGGCCGCCGCAGATTCCGCCGCCGTTCGCGCGGACTCCCATTCCTCCATGTCGATCTGGCCGTCGCCGTTGGCGTCGAAGCGGCGTAGCAACTCGGGCCGGTCCTTTTTCCAGGCGGATAGCAGGTCGCCCGTGGCCTCGCGCAGGCTGACGGAGCCGCTGTCGCCAAGCCCGGCAAAATCCCCGATGATGTACAGGCTGTCAAATTCGTTGATACGATACTCGGTGTAGCGGTATGGCCCCGAGTCCAGCAGTCGCGCCAGGAATCCGGTGTCCCGGGGCGGCGCTCCGGGGCGCGGCGCGTGCCCGCGCCAGCGGACACAGGTGGATGGCGTGATATCTGCCCCGTCGGGGTCGACGATGCACAGGCCCGTATCATCTTGCAGGTGAAAGATGGCATCGCTGATGCCCGATTCAACGACGCGCCATTCGTCCGAACGGCCGCGGGCATCGCGCTCCCGGTGTTCCACCTGATACCGGAACCAGACGCACGGCAAACCGCTGAGCGCGGCATGAATCGGTTCGCCCGGCATCAGGCGAGCATGTCCCTCCAGTTCCACGTAGCCTTGGGCCGCGGAGCGCACTTTCGATGTGGGCATGTCGGTGATCAGGCGCGAGCGCTTGAGACGCGAGAACCCGAAATACAGCAGCCAGATCGCCAAAACCATGCCAGCGGAGAAGCCGAGCCAGAATTGCGCGGGCGTTGCCCGCTGCACGGCGCTGGCCACCAGGGCGGCCAGAGGGTGCGCGTCCGTCATCGTGGTTCAGCCAAACAGCGCTTTGACGTCCACGTCCCCGATTTCCTCGGCCGAAAAGACCAGCAGTTCCGCCGGCTTGAAGGCAAACAGGCGGGCAATGATGATGTCGGGGAATTGTTCCAGTCTCACGTTGTTGCTGTTCACTACGTCGTTGTAGAACTCGCGCCGGTCGGCGATGGCATTTTCGAGACCGGTGATGCGCGCCTCCAGGTTGCGGAAGGATTCGTCCGCCTTCAATTCCGGGTACGCCTCCGCCACGGCGAATAGATTCATCAAGCCCTGCCTGAGGCCGGTCTCGGCGGCTCCCAGAGCCGCCACGTCGGACGATTCCCGGGCCGACGAGACGCGCGCCCGCGCCTGCATGACTTTCTCCAGGGTTTCGCGTTCGTGCTTCATGTACTGCTTGCAGGTTTCCACCAGCTTGGGTAGTTCATCGTGACGCTGCTTGAGCAGCACATCGATGTTCGACCAGGCTTTTGCGATATCATGCTTGAGTCCGACCAGGCGGTTGTAGATGACGATGACATACAAGGCGAGGATCACGAGCAGGCCGAGCAACAAGGCTCCTGCGATGGGCATGGCGGGTCTCCTTTTGGGGATGATGCCTCCCGGCAACCGCCGTGTTTGGGACGAGTGAATGCCGTGAGACTGACGGCATGAAGTATAGACCCCAGCACCGCCGCAGGCCGCGCCGAGAAAGGTCGGATGTTCGTCGTGACCTTGGCCTGCTCCGGAATTGTCAGGCGGGTTTATGCGTCTGATCAGCAAGGCATGACTGAGCAGGTGGAGGACGCCTTTTTCCATGATACACAGCTTCGAGCATAAAACCCCCCGGGTGGGCAGCCGCGTCTATATTGATCCGGCGGCGACGGTGATCGGCGACGTGACCCTGGAGGATGACGCCTCCGTCTGGCCCATGACGGTGATCCGCGGCGATGTAAACTCGATTCACATTGGGGCCGCCAGCAACATTCAGGACGGCTGCGTGCTGCATGTCACCCACGACAGCGGCTACGCCAGGGGTGGCCATCCTCTGGTGGTCGGGGCGGGAGTCACCGTGGGGCACCGCGCCGTGCTGCACGGCTGCCGCATAGGCGATCATTGCCTGATCGGCATCGGCGCCATCGTCATGGACGGCGCCGAATTGGAAGGACGGATCATGCTTGGGGCGGGCAGCCTGGTGCCACCGGGCAAGCGCCTGGAAAGCGGTTTTCTCTATGTGGGCTCGCCGGTGCGCCAGGCACGCCCGCTGAAGGAAATGGAACTGGAGTTTCTATACTATTCCTCCAAGCACTATGTAAGCCTGAAAGAGCGCTACCTCGCCGCGGATTGAGGGCTACGCACGGGAGCTTCGGACTTCTGCGATGAGATTGCCCCTAGGTCGACCCTTGGCTGCGGAGGATGGCATGCCTGACTCACGCATCGATTACTTTCGGCAGATATTGAGCCAGCTTCCCAACGGGGAAGCCCATGTCCAGTTACCGAAGGGGCCAGCAGATGAAGTCAATGCGCTCGGGGTGGCCATCGCGGAGTTGGCAGCATCGATGGCGACCAGTCTGATTGTCGCCGAGGGCGTGTGCGCTCCAGCCTGACCTGCTCGCTGATCGCCCTGCGAAAGCCAGTGGGCTTCCTGTTCTTCAACAGCCAGCAGCCATACTGTTATGCCGCCTTGTATCAGGCGTCTTTCTGCGTCCGTCGGGTCTGGTGTCCGCCGTGGTGGAAAAGAGCCGCCTCTACCAGGAACTGATGCAGTTGAATCAGGCGCTCATGGAGGCGCGCGATGAACTGCGGGTTCAGGCCACCCATGATGCGCCGACCGGTGTCTGGAACCGGGGCGGTTGGCGGTGCGCGAACAGTCAGTGGCCTGGGAGGACAGGCAGCTCGCGGTGTTGGTCAGTGGTGGCGTGGCAACTCTCTTGTGGGGCAGCGCACTGACACCCAACGAACTGATCGAGCGGGCGGACGACGCACTCTACGCCGCCAAACGCCGCGGGCGCGTTCTCAGCCGGAAAGGCCGCGCTCCCGGTTGATCAGCGCGATCACTGGAGCGGTTTCCGGGTAGATGCCGCGCCAGATGCGGAAAGCCTCCGCCGCCTGTTCCACCAGCATGCCGACGCCGTCCATGCAGATCGCCGCGCCGGCGTCATGGCCCCAGCGCACGAAGGGCGTGGGCCCCTGGGCATAGGCCAAGTCGTAGCAGCAGCCGTTGTTCTTGAGGATGCCCGAGGGCAGGGGCGGCAACTCTCCCGTCAGGCTGGCGGCGGTGGCGTTGAGGATCAGATCGAACGCCTGGCCTGCCAGGGCATCGAATCCGCAGGATTCGATTTCACCCAAGTCGCCGAATTCGGCGGCCAGAGCCTTGGCTTTTTCAGGCGTGCGATTGGCGATGATCAGGTGGTCTGGGCCGGATCGCAGCAAGGGCTGCAGAATGCCACGGGTGGCGCCGCCCGCGCCCAGGATCAGGACGGACTTGCCGGCGATCTCAAGGCCCAGGTTGATGGTCAGGTCACGCAGAAGGCCGGCACCGTCGGTGTTGTCGCCAAATACCGTCCCGTCAGGGCGCAGGGCCAGGGTATTCACCGCCTTGGCCCGCTCCGCGCGTTCGCTGCGTAGATCGGCGAAGCGCCAGGCCAGTTCCTTCAGGGGCACTGTGCAGTTCAGCCCTTTGCCGCCACCGGCGAAAAACTCGCGGGCGCGTGCCGGAAACTGTTCCGCTGCCACCTCCAGTGCCGCGTATTCAAGGGCTTGCCCGGTCTGCGCCGCAAACAGGGTATGGATGCGCGGCGATTTGCTATGGGCGACGGGAAATCCGAAGACGGCGTAACGGTCCTTTTGTGCAGCTTGCTGGGTCATGGGGCCTCTTTCAGCCAGCGCGCGGCCTGCAGCGCGAAATAGGTGAGAATGCCGTCCGCGCCGGCACGCTTGAAGCCCAGGAGGGACTCCATGACCGTGGCCCGCTCGTCGAGCCAGCCGTTTTGGGCGGCGGCCTTGAGCATGGCGTATTCACCGCTGACCTGATAGACGAACGTCGGCATGCCGAAGTGGTCCTTGACCCGGCGCACGATATCCAGATAGGGCATGCCGGGCTTCACCATCACCATGTCGGCGCCCTCCTGGATGTCCAGCTCCAACTCGCGCAAGGCTTCGTCCGAGTTGGCGGGGTCCATCTGATAGCTATACTTGTTGCCGCTACCCAGGTTGCCCGCCGAACCGACGGCGTCGCGGAAGGGGCCGTAATAACTGGAGGCATACTTGGCCGAGTAGGCCAGGATGCGCGTGTGGATGAAACCTGCCTGCTCCAGGGCACTGCGGATGCGCCCGACCCGGCCGTCCATCATGTCCGAGGGGGCGACGATGTCGGCGCCGGCACGGGCGTGACAGAGGGCCTGGCGCACCAACACCTCCACCGTGGCGTCGTTCACCACATAGCCGGTCTCGTCGATCAGCCCGTCCTGGCCATGGGAGGTGTATGGGTCCAGCGCCACGTCGGTCATGACGCCCAGGCCCGGCAACTCGGCCTTGATAGCCTGAACCGCGCGCGGCACCAGTCCGTCCGGGTTGTAAGCTTCCTCGGCGGCCTCGCTTTTCAGGGCCTGGGAAACCACCGGGAACAGGGCGATGGCGGGAATGCCCAGGCGCCAGGCCTCGGTGGCTTCGCGCAGCAGGTGGTCCAGGCTCATCCGCGACACGCCGGGCATGGAGGCAACCGGTTCGCGCCGGTCCTCGCCCTCGAGGAGAAACAGGGGGTAGATCAGATCGTCCGCCGACAGGCGCGATTCTCGCATCAGGCGGCGGCTGAATTCGTCCCGGCGCATCCGCCTCGGACGAATAGTCGTTGGGAAAGTGTTATGCTTTGCAGTCTGTTCCGTCATGTTTCAACCCAGGCAACGGCGTCGGCGAACCAAGTGGCGCGGTAGTTTATTACAATGCATCGGGTTATCATAAGCGCATTAATGATCGCAGGAGGGGTTCAATGAAATTTGCCAAGTTTTCGTTCGGATTGACGGCTTGGTTGGGCGTTTGGGGAGTGCTGCTCGCTCTGGCATCCGGGCTGGCTGGAGCCGACGAAGCCTTGCTGCCTCCGCAGATCGTGATTCAGCATACGGCGGACGAACTGCAGAAGAACCTGCAGAAGCCCGAGTACAAAAAGGACTTCGTCAAGGCCACGCACTTGGTGGAAACCATCATCGATCCCCACGTTGATTTCGATCGCGTTTCGATGCTGATCCTGGGCAAATACTGGAAGACCGCCACCCCTGAGCAGCAGGTGCGCTTCAAGAAAGAGTTCCGCATGCTGCTGGTCCGTACCTACACCACCGCATTTACCGAGTACGCAAACTGGACTATCCGTCACCGCCCGATGACGCTTGACGCATCGGACAAGCGTGTCGTGGTGCGCACCGAGATTCTGCAGGCGGGTGCGCAGCCGGTAGCCGTAGATTACCGCATGGCTAATGTGAAAGGCGACTGGAAGGTCTACGATGTGGTGATCGAGGGCATCAGCCTGATACAGAACTACCGCACCAGCTTCACCAACGAGGTGGCGCAGACCGGCTCGCTGGATCAGTTGATCGCCGAGATCGCCCAGCGCAACAAGACGGCGCTCAAGGAGCCTTTGGGCAATAATGCGGCAGGCGGCAAGGGCGCGTCCTGACCACAGTCGCTTGAGCCATCATCACCCTGCCGCCGTCTGATCTAAATCTAAAAGGGCAGGGTTCGTCAGGGAGTGATCGCGACCGGGGGCTTTACAGCCAGTCCCTGGGTTTCAGATAGTTCTGGTACAGGTCGTCTTCCGCGCTTCCCTCTTCCGGCTTCCAGTTGTAGCGCCAGTGCGCCACGGGCGGTAGCGACATCAGGATCGATTCCGTTCTGCCCCCGGACTGCAGCCCGAACAGGGTGCCCCTGTCGTAAACCAGGTTGAACTCCACGTAGCGCCCGCGCCGGTAGAGCTGAAAGTCACGCTCCCTCTGCCCGTAGGGCGTTGCCTTGCGCCGGCGGACGATAGGAAGATAGGCCTCCACATAGTGGTCGCCCACGCTGCGCAGAAAGGCAAAACTGCTTTCGAATCCCCATTCGTTGACATCGTCGAAGAACAGTCCGCCGACGCCCCGGGTTTCTTGGCGGTGCTTGAGGAAAAAATACTCGTCACACCATTTCTTGAACCGGGGGTAGACTTCGGGCCCAAAGGGCAGGCAGGCGGCGCGCGCTGTTTCATGCCAATGGATCACATCGTCCGGGAAGGCATAGTAGGGCGTCAGATCGAAACCGCCGCCGAACCACCAGATGGGCGCTTCACCCTCTTTCTCCGCGATGAAGAAGCGGACGTTGGCGTGCGATGTGGGTACGTACGGGTTGAGCGGGTGAATCACCAGGGAAACGCCCAGGGCCTGGAACCCGCGCCCTGCCAGTTCGGGGCGATGCGCCGTAGCCGAGGGCGGCAGGCTTTGGCCGATGACATGGGAAAAGTTGACCCCGCCCTGCTCGAAGGTTTCACCCCCCGCCAGGACCCGGCTGCGCCCGCCCCCCAGGCCGTTGGCATACTCCCAGCGGTCTTCGGTGAAGCGGGCGGACGCTTCCTCGGCTTCCAGAGCCTGACAAATGCGCTCCTGTAGGTCCTGCAAATAGGATTTCACCGCTTCCAGGCTGGGCTGCTCTTTCATGGGGGTTTCCAGGTTGGTTTGGGGTGCTACGTTCAGATCTCGCCTTCTCCGGCGGCATTTACCTTGGCGTCAATGGGTTGCAGCGCGCCGCTCTCGTCCTTGATGTTCATGTTCGCAATCAGCAGGTCCAGATCCCGCGAGAGGGAATCCAGGATTTCAGGCCTCAGTGAGGATAAGGCATTCTGCAGGATGCCCTGTGCTGGGCGGGGTAGCCGTTCCAAAGTCTGCTGGCCCAGTTCGGTCAGGTAGAGGCTGACCACACGGTGATCGGGGCTGATCCGGTTGCGCGTGACCAGGCCCTTCTTGACGAGCTTTTCCAACAGGTTGCTCGCGGTGGACTGATGGACGGCCATGGCCTTGGCCAGCTCGGTGACCCTGAGCCCGGGCTTTCTCGACAGTTCCCACAGAGCCCAGAGTTGGGCGCTGCTGACGCCGGTTCGTGTCTCCACCCAGTGCGAGTGCTGCTGCACGGCGCGAAAAATCAGGCGAAAGCGCTTCAGGACATCCCGGGGGCTGGCTTCATGCTGCGCCTCGCTCTCCGCTGAGCCTGGGGTCGCTTGATCGGGATAGGCTCTCATGTCCTGGTTTCCTTTCGGCGTTGAAGGGGCGTGGAATCCGCTGCTCGGGCCGGGCGCTTCAAAGCGGGGGCACGGTCATCTATGGCGCACGCGGAATTACCATCCCAGAGGGCTTTGAGCCCGGCGCGGTCGATTGCCGTGGCCGTGGCTAGAATAAGGCGGCACTTGAGCGCCCCGAAGTTTACAGGGTCTCGGCTCACCGGAGCAATCCGGCAGCCTGGAAATGTATGGTTTTCCTGGGTTGTATGCCGGACGCCCTGGTGTATGATGAAGGTAATACCGTCACACGGGACCCCGCATTCCCCAAGGAGCCGCATTCATGTACGAACATCTGGAAACCGCCGCCAATCCTGAAAATCTGAAGCGTGTCGTCATCGAACCGGTTACCCGCGTCGAAGGTCACGGCAAGGTCACCTTGTTGCTGGACGAGGACAACCATGTCCGCCAGGCGCGGCTGCACATCGTTGAATTTCGTGGCTTCGAGCGTTTCATCCAGGGCCGTCCCTATTGGGAACTGCCGGTGCTGGTGCAGCGATTGTGCGGCATCTGCCCGGTCAGCCATCACCTGGCCGCCGCCAAGGCCGTGGATCAGCTGGTCGGCGTCGACCAGCTGACTCCGCCGGCGGAGAAGCTGCGGCGCATGATGCATTTCGGCCAGACCCTGCAGTCCCACGCCTTGCATTTCTTCCACCTGTCCACGCCGGACCTGCTGTTCGGCTTCGAGGACGCCGCGGCTCACCGCAACGTCGTCAGCGTGCTCAAGGAGTTTCCGGACACGGGGCTGAAGGGCGTCAAGCTGCGCAAATACGGCCAGGAGGTGATCCGGGTCATCAGCGGCAAGCGGGTGCACGGCAGCGCAGCCATTCCCGGCGGCATGAACAAGGCGCTGACGCCGGCCGATCGCGATTACCTGCTGCAGGACATCGATGACACGGTGGCCTGGTCCAACGAGGTGGTGGCCCTGATCAAGGACATCTTCCTGTCCAATGTGGAATACCACCAGCATTTCGGCGCCTTCAGCTCCAATTTCCTCAGCCTCACCGGGCCCAAGGGTGAACTGGAACTCTATCACGGCGGCCTGCGGGCGCGGGACGCGGCGGGCAAGACCATCTTCGACCATGTGGACTACCGCAACTACACCCAGTATCTGCGCGAGGAAGTGAAATCCTGGTCCTACATGAAGTTCCCGCATATCGTGGAACTGGGCCGCGAGAACGGCTGGTACCGGGTTGGACCCCTGGCGCGCATCAACAATTGCGATTCCATCGACACGCCGCTGGCGGAAGCGGCGCGTCAGGAATTCATGGCCTATGGCAATGGCGAGCCGGTGCGCGCTTCCCTGGCCTATCACTGGGCGCGCATGATCGAGATGCTGTACAGCGCCGAGGCCATCCGCGAGTTGCTGCAAGACCCGGATATCCTCAGCGGCGATCTGGTGGCTAAGGGCGAGAAGCGCATGGAAGGCGTCGGCGTGATCGAGGCGCCGCGCGGCACCTTGTTCCATCACTATTGCATCAACGAGGACGATCTAATCACCCGCGCCAATCTGATCGTGTCCACCACCAACAACAATCAGGCGATGAACGAGGCCGTGCGGGCGGTGGCTGCGCGCTACCTGGACGGCAAGGAACTGACTGAGGGCCTGCTGAACCACCTGGAGGTGGCGATACGCGCTTACGATCCTTGCCTGTCCTGCGCCACCCACGCCCTGGGCAAGATGCCCCTGCAACTGGAATTGGTGGACGCCCAGGGCGCGCTGATCGACAGCCTGTCCCGGGATAGCGAAGGCAACTTCAGCCACTAAACGCTTCTGAGGCCTGCCCGGTTGCTGCGCCGCCGCGTGGCCCGGGCATTTTTCTGACTTCTTCCGATGCCCGTGCACGACGTTCTGGTATTCGCCTACGGCAACCCCAGTCGGGGTGATGATGCCCTCGGCCCTTCGGCCCTGGACCATTTGGCGGACTGCGCCCATCCCGGGATTGAACTGCTGGGCGATTTTCAGCTTCAGGTCGAGCACGCATTGGATCTGGAACAGCGGCGGTTGGTCCTGTTCATCGACGCCGACGCGTCGTGTTCGGCCCCCTTTCGTTTCATCAGGCTGCAGCCCGCCAGGGATCGCAGCTATACCACCCACGCCATGAGCCCTGCGGCCGTGCTTCAGGTCTTTGAGGATTTGCGGGGCGAGCCGCCGCCCTGCTTCCTCTTGGGGATACGCGGCTACCGTTTCGAACTGGGCGAGCCCCTGAGCGAAGCGGCTCGGGCGAATCTTGAGGCCGCGGCGCGCTTTCTCGACGCGTTGTGCGTCCGTCCTGACCCCACCCATTGGCAGTCACTGAGCCAGTTAAAGTCGCCCGCCGTGCCGGCTTGAGGCCGCCGGCTCAGCACTCCGGGACGTTGACCGGGATGTGCACCGCAAGCCCGCCCTCGGCGGTTTCCTTATAGCGGCTGTTCATGTCCTGCGCGGTTTCCCACATGGTTTTGATTACCGCATCCAGGCTGACGCGCGCGTCCGCCGGGTCGCTGTCCAGGGCCAGGGAGGCCGCGGTGATGGCCTTGACCGCGCCCATGGCATTGCGTTCGATGCAGGGAATCTGCACTAGCCCGCCCACTGGGTCGCAGGTCAGCCCCAGATGGTGCTCCATGGCGATCTCCGCCGCTTGCAGCACTTGTTCCGGCGTGCCTCCCGAAACTTCCGCCAATCCTGCCGCGGCCATCGCTGACGACACGCCGATTTCCGCCTGACAGCCGCCCATGGCGGCGGAAATGGTGGCGTTCTTCTTGAAGAGCGTGCCGATCTCGCCCGCGGTGAGAATGAAGCGCACGATTTTGTCCTCGTCGAATCCGTCCATGAAGCACCAGGCATACATCAGCACCGCCGGTATCACGCCGGCAGCGCCGTTGGTGGGCGCGGTAACGATGCGGCCGAAGGAGGCGTTCTCTTCGTTCACGGCCAGGGCAAAGCAGGTGACCCAGCGGTCCACCAGGGTGAAATTGCGGGACTGGCGCCGCAGCAGGTCTGACCATTCCTCCACGGTCTGGTAGCCGTTGCCCTGGAGCAGCTTGCGGTGGATCGCGAAAGCCCTCCGCCTCACATTCAGGCCGCCCGGCAGATAGCCTTCCTGGTGCACTCCGCGGTAGATGCAGTCGCGGATCTCCCGCCACAGCATGAGCGCCTGGGAGCGGATGGCTTCCTGGCTGCGCCAGGCCTGCTCGTTGAGATAGGTGAGTTCGGACACGGAGAGCCCGAGCTTGCGGCAATTGGCCAGCAGATCCTGACCGCTGTGGCACGGATGGGGGGTGACGATGGGCGGCGTGCTGGGGGTGGAACCGTCTTGTTCACCGGCCACGAAGCCGCCGCCCAGGGAATAGTAGGTGCGCTCCAGGGTTTCGCCGCCTTCGCAGATGGCGTGAAAGCTCATGGCGTTGGCGTGGCGGGGCAGGGTGATGGCATGCTCGAACACCAGGTCGCGCGCATACTCGAAGGGCAGGTCGTGGCTCCCGCCCAGTGGAAGCCTGCCACGCTCCTTGATGGCGGCCACGCGCTCCGGGATCGTGGTGGTGTCGATGCGGGTGTAGTCTTCTCCGCTCAGTCCCATCAGGACTGCCACGTCCGTGCCGTGCCCTATGCCGGTCTTCGCCAGGGAGCCGTAGAGCCTGACGGTGAGGGACTGCACACGCTTCACATCGCCCAGTTCCGCCAGAAACAGGCTCGCGGCCCGCCAGGGCCCCATGGTGTGCGAACTGGAGGGGCCGATGCCTAGCTTGATGATTTCGAAGGCGCTGATGGATTCCATGGACCGATGGCGAAAACAAGGGGAAGTCTAAGCCTGATCGAAAGCGAGGTCGCGTGCCAGCGGGGCGGGCGAAATTCACCATCCACTCGCCGAGACTGGGCGGTTTGCCTGGCGGGTTCGATCTGGTAGGCTTGCCGCCCATGCCTGACTGCCAGACCGCACCCTTCAGCCTCCTTTGCCATCCGCTCCAAACCGACCCGCCGGCATGCCGATTATCCGGGGAATTTGCGCGGTCGGGTGGGATGCTCCAGGTGGGTTTCCGTCTCGAGGGAAACCTTGGCGCGTTGCGCATCCCGCAAGCGGCGGAAGGGCGGTTTGCGGACGAACTCTGGCGGCACACATGTTTCGAACTGTTCGTCGCGCTTCCGGGCTTGCCACGCTATCACGAGTTCAATTTTTCCCCCTCGGGAGACTGGGCGGTCTATGCGTTCGACCGCTATCGCCAGCGGGCGTTCCTTGCGGACATGGAGCTTTCGGCCCTGAAGCCCGAATTGCAGTGCGCCGCTTCGACCGCAGGGCTGGAATTGACCGCCCAGGTTTCGCTCGCCGCGCTCTCACCCCTGCATGTCCGCTCGACACTCCGGTTGGGCCTCAGCGCCGTGCTGGAGCGCAAGGACGGCCCTGACCCGCTACTTTCCTACTGGGCGCTGGTTCATCCGGACGCCAAACCTGATTTTCACCATCCTGAATCCTTTGCACTGACACTCGATGAAATTCGGAATTGACCGCCTCCTGGAAGAGCCCGGCTTGCGCCGTCCCCTGGAAGGCAAGCGGCTGGCGGTGCTGGCCCACCCGGCTTCGGTGACCGCCAGTCTGGTACACAGTCTCGATGCCTTGGCTGCGATGCCCGGCCTGCAGGTGACGGCCGCCTTCGGCCCCCAGCATGGTCTGCGCGGCGACAAGCAGGACAATATGATGGAGTCGCCGGATTTCAACGATCCGGTCCTGGGCATCCCGGTGTTCAGCCTCTACGGCCAGGTGCGCCGACCCACCGACGCCATGATGGAGCCTTTCGACGTCATGCTGGTGGACCTGCAGGACCTGGGCTGCCGCATCTACACCTTCATCACCACCCTGCGCTACGTGCTGGAGGCGGCTGCCCGCCACGGCAAGGCGGTGTGGGTGCTGGATCGGCCTAATCCGGTGGGAAGGCCGGTGGAAGGCCTGACCCTGCGCGCAGGCTGGGAGAGCTTCGTCGGTGCCGGGGCCATGCCCATGCGTCATGGGCTCACCCTGGGCGAACTGGCCCTGTGGTTCGTGCGTAGCTTGAAGCTGGATGTGGACTGCCAGGTGGTGGCGATGGACGGCTGGCAGCCCGAGTCCGGGCCCGGCTTCGGCTGGCCCCTGGGCGAGCGTCCCTGGATCAATCCCAGCCCCAACGCGCCGAACCTCTGGATGGCACGCGCCTACCCCGGCACGGTGATGCTGGAGGGCACCACGCTCTCGGAAGGACGTGGAACCACCCGGCCTCTGGAAATCTTTGGGGCTCCGGATGTGGCCCCGCGTGAGCTTCTGAGACGCGTGGAGAGCCTTGCGCCGCAGTGGCTGTCGGGTTGCAGACTGCGCGAATGTTGGTTCGAACCCACTTTCCACAAACACGCCGGCGCGCTCTGTGGCGGCATCCAGATCCACCCCGAAGCGCCGTTCTATGACCACGCGCAGTTCCGCCCCTGGCGGCTGCAGGCCCTGGCGTTCAAGGCGCTGCGTCAGTTATCGCCCGACTACCCGATCTGGCGCGATTTCCCCTACGAGTACGAGTTCGAGCGCTTAGCCATCGATCTGATCAATGGCAGTGAACTGCTGCGCCTATGGGTGGATGACCCCGGCGCGCACCCGGCCGATCTGGAAGACCTGGCCGGTGCAGACGAGTTAGCCTGGGCTGAAGAGCGCCGCGAGTTCCTGCTGTATTGACGCTCACAGCAGCCGCACCCAGAGCTTGCGGCTCGTCCGCTTGAGGCCGGCAAACCAGCGGCATAGCGGGTAGAGCAGCAGCACCACGAAGGCGGTCATCAGGTAGACAATCAAGAGGCCAAAGCCATGATCCTCGGGCTTGGCCAGTTCCTCCGGCGCGAAGGGCCAGCCGAATTGCCAGTCCACCGCGCCGTAGCGGCCATAGTCCGTAAGGACCGCGAGGCCGTGGATGAGGGGCAGGTGCAGGAGATAAAAAAACAGCGGCACCTGTCCGAATACGTTGACCCAGCGCAGCCATGCTGGCAGTGGACGGTCCAGAAGCGCGATCAGCAGCAGGCCGGGACCCAGGGTCATGAGCAGGTAGTGCAGCGAGGGCGGATACTTGGTGCAGTGGATGAAGGAAAACAGGGTGAACAGGTCCGAGGATTGCGCCGACCAGGTGGTTGCGTCGCCGTAGAGGTTGCCCAGGCGCAACAGGACGAAGGCGCAGGTGAGCAGCATGCCCCAGCGCAGCAACGACCGCCGGCGGACGGCGGCTTCCGCCAGAAACACGGGGCCGAACGCGTATCCCGCCGCCATGACGCCGATCCAGGGAATCAGCGGGTAGGAGGCGATGAAGCGTCGCCCCTCGCCGAAGTCGAAGCCGCCGCCCGCATGCAGCACCTGCCAAAGCCAGCCCCATTCGCCCCACTGCTCCGGGCGCACGCCATCGAACAGATTGTGTCCGAGGATCATGAGTATGCCCACCGTGGCGGCAACCTCCCGGCGCAGGCGGATGAGGAGGCTCAGGCAGAGCATGGACCAGCCGATGGCCCAAAGCACGCCGACCCAGATCTCGCGCATCTCGATGCTGAAGGTCCAGCCGAACCAATGGATGACGGTGAGTTCCAGCAGGATCAAGAGCGCGCCGCGCAGCATGAGCAGCCGCGACTGGGCCGCTAGGTCGCCGCCCCGGGTCAGGGACAAAAAGGTGCTCACGCCGGACAGAAAAATGAACAAGGGCGCGCAGAAATGGGTGATCCAGCGGGTAAGGAACAGGGCCGCATGGGTCTTGTGCAAATCCAGGGGATTGAAATCGGCGCTGCTGAAAAAGTCGCGGGTGTGATCTAGAGCCATCAGGATCATGATGAAACCGCGCAGCAGGTCTATGGCGACGACCCGGCCGTCGAAGGTTCTTGTTCCAGGAGCGCTTGTGTTCATCGACGAGGATTGCGTCAGGACGGCTGAACGGCGGGCGGCAGCTTTTCCTACTCGAGCTCCGCAAACTGGCTGCGGGCGCGGCTGAGCAACTGTTCCACGGGGACGAGGGTGCCTTTCTTGGAAACGACGACAATGGCGCCGAAAGCGTTGGCCAGGGCCGCGGCCAGCATCAGGGCGCACACGTCCTCGCGCGGGTCGCCGCCGCTGCGCAGGCCGATCAGGGTGTCGCGCGTCCCCGCTTCGGCTTTCAATTCCGGATGTTCGCTCAGGTAGGCTTCCGCTGGTTCGAAGCGAAGGTCAAGCCCTCCGTCCTCGCCATTCAAGGTGCAGGGCAGATACCCCGCCGCGCCGAACGGTTCGTAGGCCTCATCCACTGACAATTTGAACTTGAGGCCTTTCAGAGCCTCTTGCAGGGCGCCTCGATCCGGCACTTTGGCACGGTCGATGAGAGCGGAATACGAAATAGCCAAGGGAAGCTCCTGTAAGGTGACGGGAAGCCCGCCATGTCAGCGGTGTCTGGCCCCAGGTGATACCGCCAGGCAAGGCGGGCTGTCAAGCAGCGCCGACGTGCATGCTGTGTTTGGTCCTGGCGTGGGAGGAGCCTCCGTCATTCCCGGTGAAACACACCATCTTATGGCGAGGGGGCTGCCGTAACGACAATTAACCTCATAATGTGCCAGGTCTTTGGTTTGGCTTGTCCGCCGCCGGGGCAGTCAGGGACGGCTCCGCCGGCATTCAGACAACTACATTATTGGGATGGGTATTATGGAAGTCGTGATTGGTATTGTATTTTCGGTGATCTTTTTCCTGTTTTTTCTTCAAAACAAGGCGGGGCCAGCCGATGCGGGCGAACGTGCCGCGCAGGCCGCGACGCCTCCCGCTATGGATTTGGCACTCGGCCAAACGGAGCGGGGAAAGGCCAGCCGGCCGTCAGATTCCGCTCCTGGTCTGTCCATGGCAACGCGTCTTCCGGAAGATTCGGTCTTGCGCCGCCACTACGTGACCCATGTGCGGCAGATGGTCGAGGACATGGCCGGTCCTGTGCCGGGTGACAGCGTATTGCGTCGCCACCATGAGCAGTTGGTCGGGAGCCGGGTGGATGAATGTCTCGAAAACGCCGAGCAGCTTGCAGCATTGTTCGAGCAATTTGGCGCATTCCGCCGCGCCACCTGAGTCAGCCCATCCCGTGGAGCGCGTGAGGGCGGGTTACGCCGCGCCGCGGTTTCTGTTGTTTCATTTGCAGCCGATCAGCGCGCGGCTCTTGTTTATGCGGCATGCTACCGGGAGCGTATTGGCGCCTTCGCCCTTGCCGTTTCTGTCCAGCCCCTGCGACTACATCGACGAGGCGGCGGCGAGCCCGCTCGGGCTGGCGCAGCAAGTGGAGCTTGGGCTGCGCATCAATGCGGACTTGGGCTTTGAGCCCGGGTTGCTGGTCATCGAACCGGAGTTCCTGCGGCGCGCGGAAATTCCGCGCGCCGTGGTGGATGTGCACCTGGCCCGCTTCTCGACGCACGACCCGCCCTTCGAGGCGGTCCGTGCCGCGGGCGGCGAGCTGCGCCCCATCACGGAATTGCGTGGCGCGCATCCGGTCGAAATGGCCATGTTGCAGTGGGCCTACGAGCATCTGCTGACAGACTGAACCTGCCCGCCTTTGTCAGTCACACCTATCCCTGCTTGGCGACCAGCCGCCAGAAGCTCCGCATCTGCCGGTAGGTGCAGCGCTCCTCGCGGCTGATTTCTATCTGGTTGTCGGCCAGAATGGAATCGAGGCAAACCGCGATCCTGCCCGCGATCAGCGGCGAGGGCGTTCTTCCGTAGCGGAATAAAAGGAAGCGCAGGCCTTCCTGATGGTCTGGGAGGGCGACGCTTTCATCGGCTGTGCCGAATTCGTTGCTCTGCATCGTGAGCTTTCCTTCTGTTTTCATGGTTAGTGCAACGTTCCTTCTGGGTGTTGCTGAGGGATTGCGCTCGTCAGGCGGGTGGACAGATGGCTTTTGTAAGCCTCGAGTCCAGCCGCCAGGGTGCTGTTGAGCAGATGCAGGGCTGCCAATCTGAAACGCAGAGTGAACATCCCCAGGCTGACATGGAACATGCCGCTACCGGGGCAGTATTCGACCGAGCAGACTTCACTGCGGGCCAAGGATCTTATCTCGCACCGACTGTTAGTTCCCATGATGTGCCCCATAGGTTTAATGAAACGCCACAAAATTTAAGGAAGAATGATCTTAGTGGTCATTGATGATAATAGTTCCTATTTGTCTGTCAAGCACAGCCGGAAATTTTCAGGAATCGCTGAAAGAGGGCACGCCAAGCTTGAGAGTGCACCAAGTGCCTAAGGCTGAGGCGCTGAGCGGCCGTGGATGTCTCAATTGGACGGGAGGGAAGAGCTCAACGAGCGGCGCTGAAGTCTTGATGAAGACGGTATTCGATGGATGCTTTGTCCGCGCTTGTAATGCTGACAATCACGGTGCCGAAGCGGAATTCCCGTGACTTGGAGAGATCCACCACGATATCGGTGGCATCCGCCGTCAGCGGCTCGGCTTTCGCGCCACTGGTGGGAACGGATTGATCGCGGGAGTAGGACACGACTCCATTAGGGAATTTTCCTGCTCTACCTTTGACGCCCAACTTCAGAGGCACCTTGACGCCTCCCGGTTGAATTGCCACCTCGATGTAGCGCAGCACCGGCTTGCCGTCTGCAGCCAGCCCTTGGTAACGCAGTTCACGGAACCCGCGCTCGTATGACCGCCCAAAGGCATCTGTTTGTCCTGATGCCGTGCGTATGGTTTCCTTGCGTATCAGCTTGAAGATTTGTCCTCCGGAAGGCACCTTCAGGGCGACGTCCTCGTCCTGATAGAGCTTTTCGATCATGGGAGGCTCTGCGGCGCCTGCTGCGACCACGAAACAGGTCAGCAAAATTACAATGGCTTTCATGGCGGCTTGTCGTGGAAGTTGAGCGGCGGTCCCATTAAGCCTAGTGCATCTGGCTCAAGGATACAGGGGACGCTGGACGAGCACTCAGGAGGCCTGGATTGAATCTTTCGCTCCGACAAGCGGCCTTGCGTCGAGGCATACCGGGAATTGGTGGGCGAAACGGAGAAGCGGCGCGAATCGGCAAAAAGCGCCCCGGCGCGGTAATCCCTCCCGCACCGGGCCAGCATCCTGCTCATCGAAAAGCGATCCTTGGCTTTTTCCATACCGGCCTTGGCTGGCGGAGCTGATGGTGTCACTTACGCAGGCCCTCGACCAGTCGGACAACTACGCAGGAAAAATACGTATAACCAGTGTCCTGGGTTGAGCAGGGGGATACCGGGAATGCATGCCGGCTCTGATATCGGCTGGTGACTACGTAATCCAACGAATTGGCGAAAAATGGCGGCGGAAATAAGGTAAGGTCTAATCCCGCAGCGGTTCTGCGACGGTCATGGCTGCGGCAATGCCAGGAAGGTACTCAGTCGACCCAAGGTATCCCCATGTTCCATTCGCAGAAGGTCTTGAAGACCATCCAGTCCCTCGCATCCGAGCCTGAGCCCGACGTTCCCGCTGAGCTGCGCCGCCGCCTGATTGCCGAAGCCGCCTATTTCAGGGCTGAAAAGCGCGGGTTCCAGCCTGGATTCGAAAGCCAGGATTGGGAGGAGGCGGAGGCGGAGGTCGATGCGCGGCTTCACGCCGAGACGGCCTACAGCCTTTATACCCGCTAGGGGCTAGGGGGTCGGAGTTCGGATTTCGATCTCTGCCGGCACGTGCTCGACGGCGAAACGGCCCTTGCTTACCTTGGTCAGGCCTCCGTTGATCCTCACCTGGCTTGCGTCATCCAGTCCGGGTAAAGCCACCATGAGCCCATCGGTGGGCGGCTTGATGCCATCTTCTATACGCATAATGATTCGGTCCGGCCCGGCGTCTTCAATCCGGTAGTTCAGCTTGCCGTAAGGCGTCGTCAGATTGCGGATGCCCACGCCGCCAGGCGAGCTCAGCCATGCCGCGGGCAAGCCGGCGGCCAGCACCAGGCGGTGTTGCGGATCGTCGTAGACGAACAGAGATAACAAGGCCTGTATGTACTCCGCTCCAATCCATGAGTGCGGCATGTCGCCCAGGAAGCGCGGAACCCTCATATCGCGCCACACCACCTCCGGCCATTGGTTCCAGGGTGGCGGGCGTCTCCCCTTGAACAAATAACTCAGCGCGCGGTAGGCCGCCTCACGCTCGCCCAGGCGGACCAAGGCGGCGACGTTGCGTAATTCATAGGGCGCGTAGGCTTGCCAGTTGCTCCTGCCTGCCTGACGGTCGCGAATCTCGGTATCGAAGCGGGCAAAGGTCTTCAGCAGAGAAGCGCGCAGCGGACCCTCGGACTCACCGGCCACGGTGACGGCAACGGCGCTGGAGGTGGGATCGAAGTCGCCCAACTCCGCCGCGCCCGGCACGAAGTCGATCCCGAACTGGGTCTGGGTTCGGGCGATGGATGCCCGCAGGTCCTGGCGCAGGCCATCCCGCTCTGCGGCAAACTGCGCGGCGCGCGGGTCGCCCAGGACGATTGCCAGCCGCGCGGCATCATCGAGTCCGCGCAGCGCCCAGAAATCGTCCCAGTAGCTGTGCACAGGTCTGGCCATGTAGCCTTCGTGGCTGGCGGACTCGGGCAGCAAGCCGTAGAAGCGCGCCGCGTCGCCAGCGCGAAAAGCGTCGGTCAGGCGTTGGCTGCGCAGGTGTGCGAGATAATCAGCGGCCTTGGCCAGCTTGGGCCAGATGGCGCTAAGGAAGGCGCGGTCGTGACTGTAATCGTAGACATTGGCAGCGGCGTAGAGAAACTCGCCGGCACTGTCGTGTTCGATCATGGCGTCCGGGCCCCAGGGGTCCAGGCAGCAGGGAATCGAGCCGTCGGGCCTCTGGTAGCTGGCCAGCCAATCGAGGAACGCGCGCGCCTCGGTGGCGTGGCCCAGGGCCAGCAGGCCCGCGGAGGCCACGGCCCCATCGCGTACCCAGGTGCGCCCATAGCGGCGCGAACCCGGCCGCACCGCCGGCCCGCTGCGGTTGATCAGGATGTATGCCAGGTTGCTCTTGAGTGCCAGGCCCAGATCCTCCTCGCCCGGCGGGAGTTTCAGCTCCACCCGGTCCAGTTCCGCTTGCCAGTGCCGCGCTGTTCCGTCAAGCCGGCGCTGAAAGTCTGAGGCGTCAGCCCGGTTCGCGCTGCCGCCAGCGGGAGGCAGGGTCAAAACCACCTCGCGTGCTTGCCCCGGTTCCAGCTTCAGGTCATAGCGCAGTGCGGCCGACGCGAACCCGAGTGCGTCCTTCACTACCGTCCGCGTTGGTACCTCGCCCCTGATCATCGCGGATGCCAGGGGTTCGCTCTCAAACCCGCCGACGCCGGCGCGGTCGGGTTTAGGCCAGGTCAGCACCCGGTTCACACCATCGATCTCCAACATGCCCGGGATATAGCGCAGACTGTGGATGGGCGAGAGCGCCGCCTCAGGGACCAGGGCCTGCCAGGGCGGCGTCACCGGCAAGGGGCGCACGGCCAGGAACAGCGAGGCCGGAAGCGCTTTTGATCCCAGGTTCGTCACCCGGTAGCGCACGTGGACAACGCAGCCCGGCGGCTGCGCGGATGCCACGGCGGTCATTTCCAGCGTCAGCGCCGAACGTTCCCATTTTACCGACGGGATGGGCAGGTAGCCTTCTTCCAGCGACACTTGGTTGTCGCCGTCGGCCCAGCTGTGCAGCGTGCCTTTCTCCTTCAGGAAGGGCTCCACGGAAAAGCGTGCACCATGGGCCTCAAGGATGCCGTCCTCGCTGAGCAAGGCCTCGCAGTCCGCCCCCGAGGTGGGCTCGCCGGATGTCCCAACCAGGGTCCAATGGGATTGCTCTCCGCTGAAGTAGCGCGGGTAGAACCCCCGGGGCGAATCCTGGGCGATGCGTTCGAACAGGCGCTCGGGCGGGTTGCTGAACTCCAGGGGCTGCAGCGTGACGCTGCGGATGCCGTATCCGTGGCCACGGCTGCTGCGTTGCAGCGACAGGCGCAGATAGCGCGACTCGCTCTCCGGCAGCGGCAGGTAATCGCGTCCGCCGTTGCCCTGGGTGATCACGTATGCCCGTTGCCAGTGGTGCCCGTCGTTGGATGTTTCAACCGCATAGGCGGTGGCATAATCATCCTGGTCCCAATCGAGCGTAACGCCGCCGTATTCCCTCGGCGCCAGGAAATCCAGTTGCAGCCAGGGCGCCTGGCGGCTTTCCCGAGCCCTCCAGGTGGTCTCCCTGCCTTCGACCAAAAGATCCGGGCTGGGGGCGCCCTCGGAAGCCGAGATCATCGGGGTGGCTGCGTGGGCTTGCTGGGGTGGCCGAGGCTCCAGGCGCAGATTGTCGATCCACAGCGATCCGCTGCCGCCGTTCCCGCGGGGAATGACGAATTCGATCAGACCCAGGCGCTGCGGGTTGCCGCCGGCCGCAGGTCCCCAAGCAAACTCGAAGCGCCGGCGCTTCACCGTCAGATCCTGCCAGTCGGGCCTGATTCGCGGAGCGGCGTCGCGGAAGCGCCACACATTCTGGCCCGATGCGTCCACCAAACGCAGTTCCAGACCGCGCTTCCAGCCAGGCGCGCGTACATCGAAACCTAGCACGAAATTGTCCGGCAAAGTCAGGGGGAAAGCCTTGTGCACGATGATCTCGCCGCCGCCCTGGCGGAAGTCGTAATCGATGCGCAGTCCCTGCCCGGCGGTTCCCAGGTCGCCGTGAGCGCTCGCTGCAGCGCCTGGGGCCGGGATGACCTGCCAGGCATCGACGCTGTCGAAACCGTCCAGCAGATCGGTCTCGGCGGGCGTTGGCGCCGCCTGAAGCATCAGAATTACAAGGCTCAGGAGGCGGGCGGCGGCAGATAGGTCAGCGCTTACGGGCTTGAAGAAAACAGTCATGCGGCAGGTGGAGGGCTTGCAGACGCTTGCGGCAGTCTAACACAGCCCATGCCGTAGCCAGTGAGTGAGAGCGGCGGCGGCAGCGGGAACATCATGCCCGGGCGAAACGGCAAAGCGGGCGAGCGGGGATGCAGCCCGGAATACGGAAAGCGGCGCTCGATCCCGCGATGTCGCCCTGCAAGTTGGCTGGCGACGACAGCCCGCCGCAAGACGCCTCCAGGGGATCGGGGCCGTTGCCCCCTGAGGCCGGTCAGGCCCACGCTGGGGTGGGTGACCCGTCGCGGCAAGGGACGTGAGGAACGATAGTGCCTTCGCGGCAGTGTTGGAATTCAGTGAAATACCTACGTATTCTCTCGTGGAAGGCTGGGCTCGGTGCCCCTGGCAGTGGCTGCAAGTCCCTGACTGCAGGTTTCACCTCGCGGCATGAGCCTGGCTATCCTTCGCGCTGCTCGTTTTAGGCACTCCGAGACGTGCTCTCAGTTGGCGCTCCCCCCTCTGCATGACCATCGCATGGTTCCAAAGGAACAAAGGCCGGGCCCAGGGAGCTAGCCAGCGCATCCAAGGCTTGCAGGCGCGCACCCGCCAATCGAAGCGCAGGATGGTTCCCCCCTGCGTCGCTTCCAGGGAGCATTGGCCGAGCCCAGCGAGATCACCACTTACCTGGGCCTTGAGCAGGCGCGGAGCCTCGATACGGACTACGCGCAGCAAAAAATGCAGATGGTAGGGCAGCAGGGTCCGCCATCGGTGCCGCCACAGTGTATGCAGGCCGTCCGGCTCCCCGGTTTCGATCTGCTCCACGTTTTCGACAAAGGACCACCAGTCGGGCCAGCGTCTCGCGTCGGTCAGTTCCCGCCAGACTTGATGGACGGGCGCCTCCAGATGCCAGATGCTCACCAGCTCGAAATGGTCGTGGCTCATCGTGTTCGTCCTAGAACGTCCTCCAGGGCTTCCTGCAGGTGCGGGTAGCGGAACTCGAATCCAAGCTCCATCAGCCTTTTCGGCAACGCACGCTGGCCGCCGAGCAGCAGTTCCGCCATTTCGCCCAGGACGAGGCGCAGGAGGGCGGCGGGAGCGGGCAGGAAGGCCGGCCGGCCCAGAACCTGGGCCAGGCAGCGCGTGAACTCCCGGTTGGTGACGGGGTTGGGCGCGGTGGCGTTGTAAATGCCGCTGGCGGAGGTCTCATTCAGCAGCCGCAGCGTCAGTCCAATATGGTCGTCCAAGTGGATCCAGCTCATGCATTGTTTCCCATCGCCGATGGGACCACCTAGGCCAAGCTTGAACATCGGCAGCATGCGGCTCAAAAAGCCCCCGCCGGGCCCGACGACAAGACCGGTCCGAATGATGCAAGTGCGCAGCCCCAAGTCTTCCGCGCGCAGTGCCTCCCTTTCCCATGCCGCGCACAGTCGGTGGCTGAAATCCTCGCCGGGATCAGCCGACTCGTCGAGGACGGTGTCCCCCCGGTTGCCGTAGTAGCCCACGGCGGAGCCGCTCAACAGGAGCTTGGGCCGCTCCTCCATGCCCGCTATGAATGCAATCAGGTCGCCTGTCACGCCGATGCGGCTATCCCATAGCTGCTGCTTGCGCGCCTCACTCCAGCGGCGATCCGCGATCCCTTCGCCCGCCATATTGATGATGGCGTCGAAGCGGATTTCGGCCGGCAAGGACCGCAGGTCAGACAACGCGCCGACGCTTGCTCCACAAAGGGCGCGTACCCTGTCTTCAGGCTGACGACTGAACACCGTCACATCATGCCCTTGCGCCAAAAGCGCCTGGCACAGGCTCTTGCCGATGAAGCCGGTGCCGCCTGTAATAAGTATTTTCACTCGAGACCTCCAATTGGCTATCCGCTTAAATGGCTACTGAGATTCCCTGGCGTCCGAGGCCCCGGATCGGTCAAGGTCGAGGCTGGCTTGGCCTCGCCGAGATGTAGCTGAGCGGCGTCAGAACAGACGCATCTTTAATTACGGGCAGACGGTTGTCTGGTTTACGCCAGCCAGCACTTTCGAAAATTCTCCGTCGATCCTTGTAACGCAGGCTGCCACCGGGGCCGGCGGATTGAGTGTGTCAGTCGTTAAAATTTTTGACAGGCAGCGCCGCAATCTAGTTCCGGCGACTGGTCCCCGGTTCTGTCGGTGTAAAGCAGATTTTACAGTTTCATCGCCAGTAGCGGCACGAAAGCAATTTGGTGCCGGGTTGGTTGAGCTGTCAGGAGGGAATATATCATATGAAAATCATGTGCTTAAGATACTAAAATTCGTAGATGGCGCGCTTAGTGCACATATCCTCAGACAATGAAATGCCGTCGGACGCATGCTTGCACGCATGCCAAAGCCGGGCCCTTCAACGCACTGACGAGGCCGAACAGTCCTCTTCAAAAACCCATGAGTAAGCATATGGCCGGAATGATCGACAAGCCGCTGACCCTTGCAATTCTGAGCACCGGCTTGGCCGTAGGCGTTGTGCCGGCGATTGCCGCGGTCCCCGAGTTTGGTCCAGTGACCACTTCTCCAGCGGGCCTGCATGCCCACGCCGTGCGAATCGCCGACCTGAACGGCGACGGCAAACAGGACCTGGTGGTGGCCAACGCGCTGGACAATACGGTCAGCCGGCTGTTGGGCAATGGCGACGGCAGCTTTGGCGCGAAGGCTGATTTTGCCACCACGTCGCCGGAACCCAAATCCATTGCGATTGGAGACTTGAACGGCGACGGAAATCTGGACGTTGTGACAGCCAATCAGAATTTTCCGAAAGGGGTCCTCGGTCCTGGCAGTGTCACGGTCCTGCTGGGCAATGGCGACGGCAGTTTCGAGTCCGGAGTCGGCTACTCTGCGGTTCAGGGTGCCCACGAGGCCGCCATTGGCGATGTCGACAAAGATGGGAAGCTCGACATAGTTGTGGTCGGCTGGAACGAGGCCAACGTGGCGGTGCTGAAGGGCAACGGCGCTGGAGGCTTTGCTGCGCCGGTCAAGTTCCCGGTAGGCACCGCGCCGCATTCAGTCGTGATCGCCGACTTTGATGGCGACGGTAACCTTGACCTGGCGACAGCCAACCACATCGAGACCACGGGCACCGTGAGTCTGCTGTTGGGAAATGGCGCGGGAAGTTTTCAAACCAAGCAGACGCCATCCGTCGGCTCGCAGCCGCATTCAATTCGTTCCGGCGACCTGAATGGCGATCATATTCCCGATCTGGTCACGGCGAACGATGCCTCAAACAATGTGAGCGTCCTGATCGGCCAGGGCGATGGCACTTTTGCCACTCGGGTGAACTACGCCGCGGGCACCACGCCGAAGTCGGTTTTCCTGGCCGACATGAATGGCGACGGGCACCTCGATATCCTGACCGCGAATATCTACGGGAACTACCCGACTCTCAAACATACCGGCGGCGATACGGTCGCGATCCTGCTGGGCAACGGCGATGGCACTTTCCAGCCCAAGGCCGAATTCATCATGGGGCAGGGGCCATTTTCTGTCGTCGCCGGCGATGTCAATGGCGATGGACTGCCAGACCTCGCCACTGCTAACTGGCATGACGCCACGGCTAGCATACGCCTGCTCGGCAACGACCTGGCTGTCAACTTGGCCGACACGCCGGATCCCGTCGCCGCCGGCGGCAATCTGACCTACAGCGCACAGGTCAGTAACAAAGGCCCATTCGCCGCGAGCGGCGTCAAAT
This sequence comes from Methyloterricola oryzae, assembly GCF_000934725.1. NCBI lineage: Bacteria > Pseudomonadati > Pseudomonadota > Gammaproteobacteria > Methylococcales > Methylococcaceae > Methyloterricola > Methyloterricola oryzae. The sequence continues at coordinate 110,886 of NZ_JYNS01000007.1, read as the reverse complement.
TGAGCATCACCCCGGCCGTCGGCTCCTCCGTGCAGTCTTCCGGTGGCTGCGGTTCATCGGGTAGCGCCCTGGTGTGCAACATCGGCGCGTTGCCGGCAGGCGGCACAGCCAGTCGGACCATTACGGTTTCGCCGGCAAAAGCGGGCGGCATCAATGCACTGGCGTCGGTATCGGCCGCGCAATACGACGCCAATCCAGGTGACAACCAGGCCAGCGCCGTTACCACAGTCAGTGGCAGCACCGCCACGCCGGCACCTTCATCGAAACCCACGCCTGCCCCGACTGCCCCGCCCAAGGGCTCGCCGGCGCCGTCCGCATCGCCTACGACGCATCCCTCACCGGCCCCCACGTCCACGCCCACGCCCACGCCGACTGCCAGCCCGCTGCCGCAGCCCGGTCCGACCCTATCGGCCGACCTGTCCGTGAGCCTGCGTGGACCCCAGAAGCTTAAGCTGCACAGCGCCGGTGCCGTGGCGCGCTATGTAGTGACGGTGCGCAACAAATCCGGGGTGGCGGCTGCGCTGACCTCGCTTCGCTTTGAGTTCCCGGCCGGCCTGCAAGTATTGGCCAGCCCGGCTGGCTGCGCAGAGTCCGCCGCGGGCGGCCTCGTATGCGACTTGGGAACATTGCCGAAGCATTGGTACAAGCGCCTGAGCTTCAAGTTCCGGGCCGGTCAGCCGGGAGAGTTCACCTCGGCCGTCACGACCTCGAGCGCAGCTGCCAGCGATCCGGACGATACGAATAACTCCGCATTGAAGCTGACCCGGGTCAGATGAGACCTCTGGCGCCAACACGCCTTCGCGCAAGCATGAGCCGGATCCTCAAGACGGATCGTTGAGGACTGGCACTGAAACGGATGAGTGCGCGACTAAAACCATGCTTTTTAAAATGTTATTGAATCAGTTGAGTGCAGGTATAGCAATGAGCCGCGCGTACGACAGAAAATTGGTCAAACTCTCCCCGGCCTGTGCGATGGTTATCGCGTTTTGCCTCGCGCGGATGGGCGCTGCCCAGGCCGCGACTCCCGCGGAAGTCGGGTCATGGGGCCCAAGCATTCAGTTTGCGACGGTGCCCGTAGCCGCTGCGATGCTGCCGAATGGCAAGATTCTCATCTGGTCCTCCTGGGACAAGGACGCTTTCACCTACGGGACCGGCGAATCCAGCAGCAATCCGGCGCAGCAGCAGACGCAGACCCAGATCTACGATCCGGCGAGCGGAGCCGTCAGTGGCCTGATCACCGTGACTAATACGGGCCATGACATGTTCTGTCCGGGCACCGCGTTTCTCGAAGACGGGCGTCTGCTGGTCAGCGGTGGCGGCGGCGGCGGTGTTGGACCCTTCGTCACCAACACCAGCATCTATGATTTCGCCTCCGACCAGTGGTACGGCGATGCCCGTATGCATTATGAACGCTGGTACAACACCGCGGTCACGTTGGCCGACGGTGATGTCTTCACGCTCGGCGGAAGAAACGACGCGCTCGGTTACAACGATCCGGGAGAACTGTGGTCTAGCGGTCAGGGCTGGGCTGTGCTGCCGGGCACTCCTGTCAAGCCCATGACCGATGGGGTCGGTGGCCGCAGCAACGAACATCCCAAGCTCTTCCTCGCACCGAACGGCCGGTTGTTCGCGGCTGGTCCAAGCCCCAGGCTGCGTTACTACGACACCATCGGCAACGGGCATGTGGATGCGGATTTCGTCTATCGTGCCGACGACAGCCTCGCCCAGAACAATGTCTCTGTGATGTTTGATGAGCGCAAGATCCTCGCGGCCGGGGGGAGCAAGGGCTATGACATCGGATCCACTGCTCTTGCAACCCGGAACAGCTACGTCATCGAAGTCGGCGACACCATCCAGGAGACCATTCCACGGAAGATCCAGTCCATGACGCGCCCGCGTACATTCGCGAACGGTGTAATCCTGCCCGACGGACAGGTTTTGGTCGTGGGCGGCCTGGATAAGGGCCGTAATTTCTGGGACGTGGGCGCACAAACCGTGCCGGAACTGTTTGATCCCGTTACGGAAACCTGGTCGGACATGGCTGATCAGGTGACACCTAGAACCTATCACTCCGTTGCGCTGCTGATGCCAGACGGGCGGGTGTTTTCCGCGGGCGGTGGGTACTGCAAACCCGTTGTGGATTGCCCTGACTCCCTGAACCACCGCGACGGCCAATTGTATAGCCCGCCCTATTTGTTCAAGGGGGCGCGGCCCGTAATCTCGGACGCCCCGGCGGCGGTCGGCTACAACGGCAGTTTCGACGTGAAGGCCAGCGCAGACACCGCACGTTTTACGATGGTGCGCCTGTCGGCGACAACCCACGGTGTCAACACGGACCAGCGTATCATCAAGCCCGGGTCCAGAAGTGACGGGCATGGAGGGTTCCTGCTGAACGGACCGACCAGCGGCAACCTTGCGCCGCCCGGTTACTACATGCTGTTCGCACTGAATGCCAGTGGTGTGCCATCGGTGGCAAAGTTCGTGCAAATCACGCGTGGTGCCGCAGAATTGACCAACCCGGGCAATCAGTCCAGCATCGCAGGGGCGGCGGTGAACGTTGCCATCGATGCCAGATCGCCCGCCGGCAAGACCTTGCGCTACAGCGCGGTCGGGCTGCCCCAGGGTATCGTCATCAATACCGCCAGTGGCGTGATCAGCGGTCGCCCGGCCGTGGCGGAGGCCCGTAACGTGGTCGTGACCGTCAGCGATGGCACCAGCGAGGCAAGCGCCGGTTTTACCTGGAGCGTCAACCAACCAGCCGCTACGCCCACGCCGCTGCCGACCGCTGCCCCAACGCCGGCCCCGAGTGGCAAGCCGGGCGCTTCGCCCAAACCAACTCCCAAGGCCAGTCCCAAGGTCAGTCCCAAGGCCAGTCCCGCACCCACCGATGCTCCCGCGCCATCCGGTGGCGCCGATCTGTCCATCCGCTTGCGGGGGCCGAAGCAAGTCAAGGGTAACGAGGCGGGCAAGATCGCTCGTTATGTGGTTGTCGTCCTAAACAAGTCCAAAGTGCTGGCGCAATCCACATCGGTAACCGTGAATTATGCCAGCGGACTTGGGTTGGTCACGAAGCCGACGTACTGCGCGGAGGCCGGCAGCGGTCGGCTGGTCTGCGACCTGGGTGACCTGCGCCAGCACAGATCCAAGCGCTTCGGCATCAAACTCAGGTTCGCGCCAGGTACCGCTACCGTGGAGACCAGCGCCAGTGTGGCCTGCAGCGCATCGCCCGATCCGGATGGCGCAAACAACAGCGCGTCGCGCCTGACGCTCATCAACTGAACAGCATCCGGGCATGAGCGTCCGCAATTTCAGGTTCAAAGCGTCGACCGTGCCTGCGGCTGCCCCAGCGACAGCTTCGGCTACCGGACGCCGGGCCGGAACCTCCAGGGAAAATGCCTGGTGCAGCGTCTGTTTGCAGGTGGCCTTGTACGTTGTCGCAGTCATGCAGGTTCCGGCCGCGCATGGCGATACGTCGACGAACCTGATGGCGACCCCGCGACCGTCGATTCAGGTGACCTCGCCGGCGCCTGGCGAGATTCGCTCACCCGGTGCCGCTGGCGACATCCGCTGGGAGTTCCATGGGTTTTCTCCCCGCCGGATGCTGCGCATAGCGCTTTCCACAGACGGAGGCATGTCGTGGCAGCCGCTGGCGCGCGTCAAGGCAGGCAAGCGCGTCTGGAACTGGATCCCCGGCGCGGCCGGGCAAAACGGTGCTTCCAGGACCTTGATCCAAGTTTGCCTCCAGCGCCCGGGCAAGAGGAAATTGTGCGGTCAGACGCTGTCACCTTTCGTACTGCAAGAGAAGGCCTCCGCGCGACCGGCCGAAATTGGCCCGCCCGTGGTGTCATTACCCGGGCCTCAAACATCGACGGTCGGCATCGCGGTCAGCTTGCCTGTTCGGGCGACCAGTGAAAGTCAGAGCCGACTGAATTTCAGCGCCAGCGGACTCCCCGTCGGTTTGTCGATCGACCATCTGAGCGGGTTCATTGCCGGCACGCCGACGGCTGAGGGGGATTGGAATGTAAGCGTCAGTGCTACTGATCTCGAGGGGGGCAGCACGACCGTCCAGTTCCCATGGACCGTCAAACGCTTGGAAGTGTCTGGCTCGGCGGTCCAACTGGGCTCAATTGCCGCGCGGCCACGATCGGTGGGGGAAGCCGTTAGTTATGCGGCGACGGCCAGCGGTGGCTTAAACCTTCGATTCTCGTGGCTTTTCGGCGATGGCACTGCACAGACGCAGCCCACGACCTTGCCGACGGCTTTCCACCGTTTCGAGCGCCCCGGGCGCTTCGCGGTGAGCGTCATGGCGCATCAGAATGGCAAGATTGTCGCCATCCAGCAATTCGTTCAGGCGATCCATAATCCCGTGACGGCCGGTAGGCCGCAGGCCTCTACCAGCATCCTGTATGAGCCATCCACCAAGCGGGTGTGGAATGTGAACCAGGACGGTGGCAGCGTGACGGCTTACGATACCCTTGAGCACGTAAAGGTCGCCGAGGTTCAAGTGGGTGCCGACCCGCGCACGCTGGCGCTGGCGCCGGATGGACGGCTGTGGGTAATTAACCGGCGCTCGGCGAGCATCAGCATCATCGACGTCACTTCGATGGCCGTTGTCCGCACGGCCAATCTGCCATCGGCCTCACAGCCCTACGGACTGGTATTCGATCCCAGCGGCCGGCATGCCTACGTGAGCCTGGAAGCCATGGGCTTGGTCCTGCGCCTGGATCCGGTCAGTGCCTACGAAACCGGCCGCCTTGCCGTGGGCGATGCTCCCCGGCACCTGTCCGTGGATGGCAAAGGCGATCGCTTGTTTGTTTCTCGCTTTATCACGCCGCCTTTGCCCGGGGAGGGGAGCGTTCAAGTCAGAACGGTCGATGCTGGCGGAAAGCCAGTCGGCGGCGAGGTTGTGGTCGTTGATACCACGGCGATGAGCGTCGCAAGCACCGTGATCCTGCAGCACAACGATACTCCCGATAATCCTTCCGGCGGCCGGGGTGTTCCCAACTATCTGGGCGCGGCGGTTATTGCGCCGGATGGCAGAAGCGCCTGGGTGCCGTCCAAGCAGGACAACATCATGCGTGGCAAGCTGCGAGATGGCCTGGACCTCACCTTTCACTGGACAACGCGCAGCATCGCTTCGCGCATCGATCTCGAAACTTTGACCGAGGATTTTCCGTCCCGTCTGGATTTTCGCAACAGTGGCTTCGCGAACGCTGCCATCTTCGATCCCGGCGGCAACTACCTGTTCGTGGCGCAGGAAACCAGCCGTGAAATAGCTGTCGTTGATGCATATGGCTACCAGGAACTCCTGCGCATGGATACCGGCATGGCGCCAAACGGCCTCGCGCTGTCGGACGACGGGCGTCAGCTCTTCATTCACAATTTCATGGATCGCAGCGTGAGCATCTACGACGTCGGTGCCGTTACTCAGGATGGCAGGCTCGAGGCCAAGCGCGTGGGGGACTATCAGGCGGTAGCCGTGGAGGCGTTGTCACCCCAGGTCCTGCGTGGCAAGCAACTTTTCTACGACGCCCGCGACCCGAGGCTTGCAAAGGATGGCTTCTTGAGTTGCGGCGCCTGTCACAGCGACGGGGGACATGACGGGCGCACCTGGGATTTCACCGGTTTTGGCGAGGGATTGCGGAACACGACGACCCTGGAAGGCCGGGCGGGAACCGGGCACGGGCGTATGCACTGGACCGGTAATTTCGACGAGGTGCAGGATTTTGAGGGCCAGATTCGCAACTTCGCTGGCGGTACCGGCCTCATGAGCGATGCGGAATTTCAAGTCGGCAGCCGTTCGCAGCCGCTCGGTGATCCGAAGGCTGGCGTGAGCGCGGATCTGGATGCGCTCGCGGCTTATCTGGAATCGCTGTCCGCTTTTGTCCCCAGTCCCTATCGGCCCGCGGATGAGAGCCTGACCGCGCCCGCCGAAGCCGGGCGGGCTTTATTCCTGGCGCGGCAGTGCGATCAGTGTCATGGGGGGCAGACACTTACGGACAGCATAAACGACACGCAGAATCCCTTGCATGACGTCGGCACGATAAAGCAGCCCGAAAGTGGACGGCGGCTTAATGGACCCTTAAGCGGTTTCGACACGCCAAGCCTGCGTGGCGTCTGGAATACGGCCCCTTATCTGCACGATGGGTCGGCTGCGACCTTGGGAGAATCCATTCGCTTACATGCGGAGAGTGTGACGCATGGCTCCCTGGAGAATGATGAGGTGAACGCACTGGAATCTTATTTGAAGGAACTGGATGGGCGGGCGCCGTAATCAGTGCCGGCGGTATCAGTTTCAAAACGGATTCGCGTGTGGAGATGGAAGAGTCAGGCCCAAGCTGGAGATGATTGTGTGATTTAGCTGTTATCATCCAGTTGTGATGTGGGGCATACCATCACCGTGTGCCAAGAAGGTGTGGCTTCGCCAGGATTTGGCGAGCTACTTCCTAAGCGCTTGCGGTTTTTTGTGGTGGTTAACTGGTGGGCCAATATCCGGTCTGCCTGGGTGTTGCGAAGTGATCGACTGACAGGCGTTTTGGTGAACTGCCGGCGCGTGTTGTTGATTTTGTTGCTGGGGAAGCTCTTATGTCTGATCAAAAGCTTGCAATTGTGATACCTGCCTATAAGGCTGAATATTTTGACCAGACACTGGCTTCAATTGCCTGGCAAAGCGATACTCGGTTCACATTATACATTGGGGATGATGCAAGTACCGAGGATCTCTCTTCAATTGTCGAAAAATACAATAGCCGTATCGATATAGTATATCGAAGGTTTCCTGAAAATCTAGGTGGCAAATCCCTGGTAAGGCAGTGGATGCGATGTGTCGACCTGACACACGAAGAATGGATTTGGGTATTTGGAGACGATGACATCATGCCGAAGGATGCCGTGAAATCTTTTTATGACTTCTTGCATTCGGACACCAGGTTCGATGTGGTGCGTTTCAACTTGGCAGTCATCGATCATCAGGGGGAAATACTTTACGGTGCCACGAGTCATCCGGGCCACGAGTCGTCAGCCCAGTTTGCTTCCAGGGTCTTGGATAGAAGTTGCCGTAGCTCCGCCTCCGAGTTTATTTTCTCGCGAGATGTCTATCTCGGCACAGGCGGCTTTGTGGAATTTCCTCTCGGCTGGGCAAGTGATGTGGCCAGTTGGATACGATTTGGTATGGAAAAGGGCATTTATACCATCGGTAATGAGCCAGTGCGGTGGAGGTTGAGCGGAAACAACTTATCGTCCAGGCAGGATGATCATGTGTACTTGCATAAAATTGACGCGTGCATAGAGTTTACCGGCTTCCTCAGGCAGCATTTCAAACTTCCGGAAGATGTCTTGTTTGATTGGATGTTCTTCCATTTCTCGCTGCTGACTAAAGGGCGGCGTAAATTAAATAAGAAACTGATGCATATCAAGTTTGTGGGCAAAGTGGCGGCCAGTAGGCCGGGCTCAGTGCCAGCCATGCTGAGGTTCTATAAAAATAGAAAGTGTACCTACTTCAGGAAAAAGCTTTGGAGCCTTAGGTACGATTTACCATTTGGGCCACAGTGACTTGCCTTGGTTTCGGAGGGTCGAAGTACCCGCCAGTTGTTTGCGCGCGAATTAACTGTAGGCGCTGGATTCAAACTGAGATTTAAGGCAGATCGCGTAGCTTGCGGTGTTGATGCGCTATAAATTCACCAACTTTTCGGTATCTCCCATGGCACGTTTTGTTGAGGGGGATTTCTAGATATACATGTGGTGCGACTGATTTGAGCTTAAATACCTTGCGTAGCAATTCAGGCCTAGCCTCATGCAGGCTGGTCGTTGGCATTTTCTGCGCCGTACTTGCCTGGCTCACGGTTTTCGATATTCGACCGCCGCTGGAAGACGTCCATTGGGATTCTCCGATCTGGCTGCATCAGGGCAAAGCGTACGCAGAGACCCACTATATCCTTGATTTGCAACAGTGCGCCAAGACATTCTCAACGACTCGTGACCTCCCGGGCGCAGCCAAGGTGCCAATCTGCTTCCCTGAGTTTTCCCGCCTCGGCCACGTTGTCATCCTGGGAGCGTTGAGCCGGCTTCTTGATTCCGGGGTGGACGCGGTCGTGGCAGCCACTTGGTCGTATCGATTCATGTTGGCAGTGAATCTGGGTGCGCTTGCCTGGCTGATCCTGAATCTGCAGAGCGTGCTGAATGGCGGCAAGGATGGCAAGGGCGGCGAAGGCATTGGGCTTGGCCTGGCGGTTTCAACATTCCTGTTTGCCGCCTCCACGTTGTTCCAGTATCTCGGTTCCTCGCTGGTGAGTGACGTGCCAAGCATGCTCCTGGTGACACTGGCTTGTCTTGCCTTTGTGCGCGGGCTTTCGCTCAGATCGTCATGGCGCGTTGGATTGAGCGGACTTTTGGCTTTTTTGGCTTACGTGGTTAGGCTAGAAAGCGTCATCATCTACTTGCTCTTCTTGCTTGCGCTTGCAGTCACGCTAGTCGCCTATCGGCACAGGCCAGTCTGGTGGCCTGGCTTTGTGGTCGCGGGAGTCGTTGCGCTGATTTGCTACATCGGTTATCTGGTGTATCTGTTTCCGCTGCCGTCGCCGTTCCTGTATCTGGCAAATGCAGGGCAGGTGCAGGAGCAGTATCAGGGGACGCAATACCCGTATGGCTTCGTATTCTTTATGAAAGCCGGCGGGTTACTCTGGATCGGCGTCCTGTTGCAGGCAGTTCTGGGCCGACGTTGCGCGTTGAGCGTATTATGCATGGCCTGGCTGGCGCTGCTCGTAGTTCCGTTCGTTCCGTGGTTCTTTCAGCAGGGACCGACACAGACCCGGCATTATGTGTTTATCGTATTGCCGCTCATGGCGCTATCCGCGCTGGGATGGTCTGCTTTTATCCGCCGAACTTGGCTACGTCCTCGTTTGAGACCGCGAATGCTGAGTATTTTGACCGCCACAGCATGCCTGGGGATTATTTCCCATGCAAACGCGTTTTCATTGACAAGTCATCTGCCTGGCATGTGGCGGCTTTCGCAGCTTCTCGGTCTTCCCGCCATAGAGAAGGTCACTTTTCCGCTAGATGAGGCGGTTCAAGTGAGCCGATACATTTACCGAGATGGCGCCCCAACTCTGGTTTTGCTCGCAAGGAATATACAGAAAGAGCAGGACTATGTGTTCTTGCTTGCCTATCTGGGACCGCCTTACGGACCGGATACCGATGCAGTCAAGTACAAGGAGTCAGGTCCTTTCATTGGGGACTTGACGGATTGTTCGCGCCTTCTGCCATTGCCAGTCGCTGAATCGGCCCAGTATTTCAGCGGAGAATTGACCGCACAGTGCGCGGGGACCTTGCGTTCCGCTGGTGTCAGGGTCTTGCGGCTTTCATCCGCGACTAAACCTCTGGACGTGCAACGTCAGCCAGGGGAACTGGTTGTCCTGAACCTCAGGCATTTTGCCCTGTCGCAGTTGCCGTGATGCCCTGCGGGGCCCATCGCCGGGCGGCTTGAGGTGGGCTGCTGCGGCGACGCCGGATACGGTGTTCGGCCATGCGGATGCGATCGATGCCAGGCCACTGCGGTGTGTTTGCACCGAAATCATGCAAGCAGCCTTTATGCGGGCGCGGCCTGCCACCTTTCTGGGCATAGGGGGCGTAAGCTCAGTCACAGGGTCCCAGGGTTGGAAAGCGGTGAGGCCTGACGTTCCCTGAGGTAAGGCTCACTGCCACTATCGAACCAGGGTAGGATGGGGGCTGGCATGATCCCTGTTTAGGGATACGGAGACTTGAACGACTCCGAAGCTGCCCTATGCAAGCCAATTCACTGCAGGAATACCTCGAATCCGTCCACCGCGACTATGCGGGGCTGGATGGCGGCGAGGTTGCCAGTTACATCCCCGAACTGACCAAGGCCGACCCAGCCTGGTTCGGTATCGCCCTGATCACGGTGGACGGGCATGTCTACCAGGAGGGCGACTCCCGCCAGTCCTTCACCATCCAGTCCATATCCAAGGCCATCTCCTATGGCATTGCCCTGGAAGACAAGGGCGTGGAAGCGGTGCTGAAAAAGGTCGGCGTCGAACCCTCCGGGGAGGCATTCAATTCCATCAGTCTGGAGCCCGACACCGGCCGGCCACTGAACCCCATGATCAATGCGGGCGCCATCGCGACGGTCAGTCTCATTGCCGGTGACACCCCCGTCGCCAAGATGCAGCGCATGCTCAAGACCTACAAGGATTACCTGGGTCATCCGGTAATGGTGGACCAGGAGGTCTACCTCTCGGAGAAATCCACCGGTCATCGCAACCGCGCCATCGCCTATCTGCTGCACAACTCCAACATCATTGAAAAGGACACGGACGAGGTCCTGGACGCCTATTTCCAGCAGTGTTCCATCCTGGTCACCTGCCGCGACCTGGCGCTGATGGGGGCGACGCTGGCCAATGACGGGGTCAACCCCATCACCGGCGTGCGCGCGTTGCAGAGTTGCTACGTGCCCAAGGTCCTGAGCGTGATGAGCTCCTGCGGCATGTATGACTATTCCGGCGCCTGGATCTACGAAGGGGGCATGCCGGCCAAGAGCGGCGTGGGCGGCGGCATCGTGGCGGTGCTGCCGGGACAGTTCGGCCTGGCGGTGTTCTCTCCGCCCCTGGACGAGCGAGGCAACAGCGTGCGCGGCCTGGCCGTATGCAAACGGATCTCCTCGGATTTCGGCTTGCACATGCTCCACACCAACCGCACCTCGGCGCCGACGGTGTTCCACTCGATCTACGATGCCACCATGGTGCAGTCCAAGCGCACCCGCAATGTGGAACAGACCCGGTTGCTGGCGGAACTCGGCCACACGGTCTGCGTGCTGGAACTGAAGGGCGACTTGGTGTTCTCCTCGGCCGAGATCGTCATCGGCGAGTCCATGCGCCTGAGTGAGAAAGCGGACAAGTTGATCATCGATTTCACCCGGGTAGGAACGATCAACGGCGGTGCGCTCAACCTGCTCATCGATTTGGTCCGCTCCCAGTACGACCACGGCAAGACCGTGCTCTTCACCGGGATTGCCAACCAATATGTGGTCAAGAAGTCGGCCCGGGGAATCCTGAAGAATCTGGAGGAATTGCCGCTGCTCCGGTTCGATGACGTGGATCATGCCCTGGAGTGGTGCGAGGAGTGCCTGCTGGCCGGCCAGGGGGGTGTTGGCGAAGGCGAAGCGCCGCTGGCGACCCAGGCGTTCTGTGCGGGGTTCAGCGAGCCGGAATTGTCTGCCTTGGAGGTAATGCTGGAGCGGCGCCAATACGCGGCGGGGGACTATTTGTGCCGCGAGGGAGAGCCTGCCGATTGCCTATATTTCCTGCTGCAGGGCCAGGTCAGTGTCAGCGTGCCGCTGGGGCAGCGCAGGTCCGGGCGCATTTCGACCATATCAGCGGGGTCCGCATTCGGCGAAATGGCGATGCTGGATCAAGGCAAGCGTTCCGCCGACATCATCGCAGACACCGACGTGACCTGTTCCATCCTTGACTACACGCGTCTGGATCATTCGGCGATGCAGGATGACTCGGTCGCCCAGGTCCGCCTCAAGCTGGTCACCAACATCGCGCGAGGCCTGACCAAGAAGCTGCGCCAGGCCACCCTGGAGATCAAGTCGCTGCGCAACTGAAGGAGGATTCTGGGCTACTTCGAGTCCATAGCGACTACCCAGGGCGAAAGCTCGGGCGGCGCCTCCGCGAAGCGCCGGCAGCGCTCGAGATGGAAGCGGGCAGGGCCGTCGCCGGGATGGTCCGCGAGGAGTGCCTCGAAACGCGCCGCGGCTTCGTTCCACGCGCTCCGGCCGAGGTCCGCCATGGCTTGATCGAAGTCGGAAGCCAGTCGGCGCGTCTCAGGGCTCGCCGATGGCTCGCTGGCCATGATCTCCACGATGGGCAAGGGTTCCGACTTGCCTACGAAGATGAAATCTCCCAGATAGCGGGTGAGCAGGCCATCCACGCCTTCGGTAACCACGCGGCTGGCCAGCAGCTGCGTGCCCAGGTACTTGTTGAGGCCTTCGATGCGAGCTGCGGTGTTGGCGCTGTCGCCGACGATGCTGTAGACGAAATGGCCGCCGCCACCGGCGTGGCCCACATACACCGTGCCTTCCTCCAAACCGATGCGCAGTGACTGCGCCAGCAGTTCGTGACGCTGCTTGAAGGCCGCGATGGACTCGATGGCTTCCAGTCCCGCGGTCAGCGCCTTGCGCCGGGTGTCGGGATTGGGCTTTTCCGCGGTCCAGGCGCACATGACGCCGTCGGCGCGAAACTCGATGACGTCCACGCCCTGGCTCTTGAGCGGCTTGGACAGGCTTTCGAAGTAGTCATTGAGAAAACTCGCCAGCTCGCTGGGCGGCAGCTTCTCGGCAATGCTGGTGAAGCCCGCCATGTCCGAGGCGAAGCATACGCTGTAGGTCACCCGATTCAGGGCGCTGGAATCGAGGTTCTTCTCGGTGAAATCCCGGGCCAGCTGCTCCGGCAGATACAGGCTGATGGCCTTGGCCGCCCGGGTCTTCTTTCGCCGCTCCAGGAAGTAGTGGGTGAACAAGCCGATGAACAGCGCCAGGGGCAGTTGCACCAGGAACGGTGTGGCCATGGGCAGCCATAGATCGTGCTCGCCAAATGAATGCACGGCATAGGCCGCGTAGCCCGCAGCCGATGCCAGGAGCAGGGGCACCCCCAGGATTGCGGGCAACGCGCCGGCGGTAATTCCCGCCAAGGCCCCGAATCCGCCGACCACGGCGAGTTCCTCCGCGAGGTTCAGGGCTTGCACGTCACGGTGGGTCAGGAGGTTGGCAAAGGAGGTCGCGGCGATCTCCACGCCGCTCAGGTCGACGCCGTCCTCGTTGGTGAACACCGTGTAGAAGCGGTCGGGCTGCCCGGGATCGTAGAGATCGGAAAATCCGACGAAGGCGACCTTGCCCTTCAGGTCCGGCATCGGCGCGCTGCTTGCGTCGCCGCCCGCGATCACGTGGTAGGGGATGGTGGTGATGCTGCCCGGCGGCCCGTAGAAATTGAGAAAGCGATGATCCTCGCCGCCGTAGAGCGCGGCCAAAGCCTCCATCCGCTGAGCTTCTTCCGCCTCCAAGCCCGCTGTGCCACGGGAGAGCTCGCGTAGCTGCGCTTCAAGCTCCGGATGTTGAAGAATGGCCTTGCGTGTGTCATTCATGAAGCGCCGCAGTTCCGCGGCGCGGGCGCTTGCCGGCAACGGAGAGGGCAAGGCATTGGCGCCCGGGAGATTCTGCGTCCTGGCCAACTCCTGTAGCTTGGCATAGGCCGGCATGGTATGGATCTGCATGGCTACGGCGGGCATGGTGGCCGCGCCGCCGACGCTGGGCTTGAAGGCCCAGAATTCGTGCACCGCGACTTCAACCTTGGGCAGCGGGAAGGGGCCCAGGCCCTCGGCGCTGGAGGCGAGGGGCGCGATCGGCGTAATCAGTTGCTCGACCCATACCGATCCCTTGAGCTTGCCCGTCTTGTCGAGCAGTGGCTGGCGCTTGCCGGTCAGCTTTTCGGCGAGCACCACGCGGCCCGACGCCGCGATGACGGCGCCGAAGGCAATATCGTCTTCCGGCCGCTTGGGCTGTTGGAAGTCGAAGTCGAAGGCGATGGCGGACGTGCCCAGTTTCGTGAGGTTTTCAACCAGCCGCGCGTGGATGCTGCGAGGCCATTCCCTCGGTAGCCGGGACAGTCCGAGTTGCCCGCCGGTTTGATCGTCGATGGCAATGACGACCACTTCAGTCGGAGCCGCGATGGGCCCGCGCCATTTGAACAGCCACGACAGACCGACGCCCTGTTCAAACTCCAGTCCCACGGGCGTCAGGGCGAGCAGGGCGCCGGCGATGGACACCGTGAATCCCGTGAGAGTGCCGCGCAGCCAGGGCTTCATGCGTGTAGCACTCGCCGAAAGGGCATCGAAGTTGACGCCTCCAGTCCTGCGTGCCCGTGTTGGCTGAGCTTCCGCTCGACGCGTATCACAGTCGTCCCGTGGCCTTAATCTGCTGCAACAGCCGGCCGATATTCGCCCGAGCCGAGTGTTCGTATCGGTCGCGGAAATGCTCGGTCTGATAGAGGTGTGGTCGTCTGGTAAGGGCCTGGAGAAACCGGATGTTAGCTTGGAAATACTCGTTGTCCGGGATCATATCGAGCTCCCGGCGCACACGCTTAGAGTCTTCCAGGCAGTGTTCCCAAGGAATCCCAAATGGCGACAGGTCGATATCCACCATATACCGCTCGGCCTGTGTGGTGGGTGGATTCACGTGTTCCGTGATAAGAATGAGGCCTCTTACCTGATCTTCGAATGAAGCCGAGAACCGCCCCTGGCTGAGGAGGCTGAAATAGTCTGCACTTCTCACTTCATTGTCGCGAGCCCCTGGCACATAAACCGCATCGTGAAACCACAGCGCCATTTGCACCGCATTCGCACTCTCCATAAACGCTTGGGCCAAATCGAATTCGCGCAGGCAATGGGCAATATGACGAAACGAATGGTAATGCCGCCACGGTTCCGAATAACTCGCGACCAATTGCTCGTAGACCGGCTTCCAATCGGCAGTGCTGTCAGCCTGGGTCCACAGCGATGCGAAGCGAGGCCCGTACTCGGAGCTGCCTGGTTCAAGGTTCATTCAGGAGACTGCTCGTGGATGTGGTAATTGCAGAAGCAAGTCCGGGGCCAGGAATGGACGCCGACTTAAGTCCTTGTTTACTCGCGTGCCTGCCATCGCTAAAGCGTGGATGAAGAGTGGCATGAGATCCAGGGCCATACTTGCCCGTACCCTGGCCTGAGAATATCATGCTTTCCAATTAGGTGCGCCTTTCGAAAACACTGCAACAAGGTGGTGCAATAGTTTCTGGCACCGCTTTCAAGACACACGCGTTTTAGTATATAAATCAAACCGCATATTTTTTGGCGTATTTCATGCAGCAGTTTTGCACGAAAAACTTAGCAGATTTTCATGCCTAGGAGCGGTCTGGATCATCCGGAATAGGAAATTGTATGGAAATGTCCAATAAAAAGCCTGAGGGCCAATGAAATCGGATAAGATGAATGCCTAGGCGGCCTCCTGCCCGCGGCGGACGGTCGGTCTCGACAACCCAAATCTTGCTATTGCTGTGGGTTTTTGTTGCACCATTTGGAGGCGCCGAGGCTGCGGCCCCCTGTGCACAGGTGGCCGGGCGTTTCGTGTCTATCGAGGGGGCCGTCGAAGTTGCGCCCGGTGAAGCTGAAGATTGGCTCCCGGCCCACATGGAAACCGCTCTGTGCGAGGGCGCGTCCATTCGCGTGGGTGCCGATAGCCGCGCGGCGGTTGCCTTGATCAATGAAGCGGTGCTGCGGCTGGATCAGAACACGACGATGCGGCTGGTGGACGTCGCCGAACAGCCGGAGAAGCGCTCCTTCCTGGATCTGGTGAGTGGCGCCTTCAAGTCCTTCAGCCGCGCCCCGCGCACGCTCACGGTGCATACGCCGTATGTCAACGGAATGATCGAAGGGACGGAGTTCGCCATGCGCGTGGATGGTGACAAGACCCTGGTATCCGTTTACGAAGGCAAGGTGCGCACGGAGAACGGCAAAGGCCAATTGAGCCTGACCCGCGGTCAATCGGCGCTGGCGCAGTCCGGCAAAGCACCGCAACCCTATGTGCTGATCAACCCTCGCGACGCGGTGCAATGGACTCTGTATTACCCCCCCATTTTTGCGTCCATGAACGGCGCACCCGCCTCGGAACTTGATGCTGCGCCAGCCATTAAAGTCGCGTTCCGCCTGGCCTCCAAGGGCGATACGGCGGGCGCCTTATCGGCATTGAACGCTATCCCGGAATCGGGCCGCAACGCGGACTTTCACATCTTCCGTGCGGCCCTTCTGCTCGAAGTGGGCCAGGCCAACGCGGCCTTGGCCGATACCCAACTGGCCCTGCAGGAAAACCCCAAAGCGGGTTTGGCTTACTCGCTCAGGGCGATCGTCCGGATCGTGCGGAATGAACCGGACGCAGCCCTGGCGGAAGCGGAAAGAGGCGTGGCGTTGAGTCCCGGCGCGGCTTCGAGCATCGCGCTATCCTACGCGCAGCAGGCCCTGTTCAAAATCGAAGCAGCCCGTGACACCCTGCTGGCGGCAACCCGCGAGCAACCGGGGGACGCGCTTGCCTGGGCCCGGCTGGCTGAACTGTGGTTGATGCTGGGAGACAGGGGCAAGGCCCGTGAAGCGGCAGAGAAGGCGGAGTCCCTGGCGCCCAATCTGGCGCGGACCCAGATCGTGCTCGGTTTCGCGGCCCTGGCGGAATACCACGCGAAGAGCGCAAAAAAGGCGTTCGAGCGGGCGGTTTCATTGTCCTCGGATGATCCTATCGCGCGCCTCGGTCTCGGCTTGGCCAAGATCAGCGATGGCGACCTGGAACCGGGCCGCAGGGACCTGGAAGCCGCTGTGGCCTTGAACCCCTCGGATTCACTCTTGCGCGCCTATCTGGGCAAGGCCTACTTCGAGGAAAAGCGCTATCCGCTCGACAGCCAGCAGTATGGCATCGCCAAGGAACTGGACCCCAAGGATCCCACTGCTTACCTGTATGACGGTATCCTGAAGCAAACCGTCAACCGTCCGGTGGAAGCCTTGCACGACATACAGGCATCCATCGAGAAAAATGACAACCGGGCCGTGTATCGCGGACGTCTGCTACTGGATCAGGACCGCGCGGCGCGCGGCACCAGCGTGGCCCGTGTTTATAACGACCTGGGCTTTACCCAGTTGGGCATCAACGAGTCGGGAAAGTCGCTGGCACTCGATCCTTCATCTGACTCGGCACACCGGTTTCTATCCGATACCTACCGGGGCGTGCGCAGACGCGAAACCTCGCGCGTCAGCGAGTTGCTGCAAGCGCAGATGATGCAGGACGTGAACATCAATCCGGTGCAGCCGAGCTTCGGTGAAACCAACCTGAATATCATCACCCGGGGCGGCGCCACGGATGCCGGCTTCAATGAGTTCACTCCGCTGTTCGAGCGCAATACGGTCAGGCTCAATTCGACGGGGGTCTTCGGAAGCCAGGGCACGACCGGCGGCGAAGGCGTGGTGACAGGATTGTATGATCGCTATTCCATCAGCGCTGGTGCCTTTCACTATGACACCAACGGTTGGCGTCCGAATAACGACATTACTCACGATATCTACAACGTCTTTGCACAGGCCGCCATCACGCCTGAATTGAACGTCCAGGCGGAGTATCGGCACCGCGAATCGCAATTTGGCGATCTGGAGTTCAATTTCTCACCGGACAGTTACGAACGTAATGCACGCAACGAGCTAAAGCAGGATATGGCCCGAGTCGGCTTGCGCTTTTCACCGGCGCCTCATTCCGATTTCCTGCTTTCCTACATTCACGGTAATCGCGACGAAGGGCAAAACAACCCAACCGGCGGCTCTCTGTTTAAAGCGCTCTCCAACGAAGATGCAGATCAGGGGGATGCGCAATATATTTTCAAGCACGAATATTTCAACGTCATTACGGGATTCAGTTATACGCATGTAGGGCAGAAGCTGGGTGTTGGTATCGATATTCCTGCAATATTTAACCAGGCCGATGCGGACCGGTCCGAGGCTAACGACTATCGTGGCTACATATACTCCAACATCAAATGGCCACAAACCGTAACTTGGACGGTCGGGATGGGCGTTGTCAGTTTCGATGAAACAACCCGGCGTTCAACCAATCTGAGCTTCCCTCCCGCCCCAGCTAGTACAAGCGATACGAGCTTCACCAATACCCTGCGTAAGGTGAATCCGAAATTGGGCGTGCAGTGGGATATTACCGAGCAGATTCGCTTGCGAGGCTTTTACTTCCAGACGGTCAAGCAGCCTTTGGCGGCGAACCGCACCTTGGAGCCCACTCAAATAGCTGGATTCAATCAGTTTTACGACAATGCCAACGCTACGCCATCAACTAGATACGGCGCGGGCCTGAATTGGCAGATTGTCCATGACTTGGCCTTGGGAGCAGAAGCGACTTGGCGAGAGATCCAAGAGCCGTCCATAGACACCACCCCCAGATGGGTGAGCGAACCTGCCCGCGAAATGCTTCATCAATTCTATTTGTACTGGACTCCGCTCGATGAATTGTCTGTTCGAACAGCGTTTGTTTACGACGAATATGAAAAAGAGTCCGATACTTTGTCGATTCAGACAAATACGACGCAGCCTCTTAAAGTCGAAACGTTTAGTGTGCCTTTGAGCGCCACATTTTTTCACCCGTCAGGTTTCTTTTCTACAGCGGGGGTGACATTTGTAAGTCAAAACGTAGTTAAAATCGTGACGCCAGAATTTCCGGACCTTCCCCAAGGGCACGATAATTTTGCGGTGGTGGATGTGGGCATTGGGTATCGCATGCCGAAGCGATACGGAATCGTCAGTTTTTCAGTGCAAAATCTGTTTGACGAGCATTTCAATTATCAGGATGACAGCTATCGGGAGTTCAGCAACGAGCCTTCCACCGGCCCGTATTTCCCGACGCGAACGATGATGGGTCGAGTGACCCTGAACTTTTGATGCGTAGGTCCATGGCACTGATCACCGAGCCGTGCTGATGTCTGCTTCAGCCCACGACTTACCAGAGCCAGACTCAGGGGACAATGAGGCGACTTGGCCTTCTGCGGAGGGTGGCGATCGTCGCAAGCGGCGGTTTCGCCGCAGCATCGACCAAGTGATGCAACAAGCTGAGGCTTTCGTAGCGTCGCTCGAAGCGGTGGGCGACGGGGTTATTCTGCTTGATAGTCAATCCAAGGTCGTGTTTGCGTCAAACAGTGTCAGCACAATTTTGAGGGAACAAGGACATTACCTTTCCATCGAAGAGGACTATCTTCGGTTTTCCGAACCCTCAGTGGCAAAAAAATTTGCAGAATTGCTGGCGAGCATCGAGCGTGAAAAGCCGTTGCTGTCTCACGGTGGCGCGTTCGTGGTGGAACGACGGGCGCCACTCCCTCCCTTGTTGCTGACGGTGCTGCCACTTTCTCGACAGACGCCGGAAGACACATTAATTGCGCGGACAATGTTGATTCTTCGCGATCTCTCGCGAATCCCGGTTCCACAGTGGCAGGTCTTTGCTCAGCATTTCAAGTTGTCGGGCGCTGAGACTCGCTTGTGCCTGGCATTGGCGGATGGATTGTCTTTGTCAGACTACAGCAAGAAATTCCACCTAAGCCTCCACACATCGCGGACACATATCAAGAGTGTGTTCCTCAAGACGGAAACGCGGCGACAGGCTGATTTGCTGCGATTGATCTTTGCATTTACTCGCTTGTAGTCGGAACAATCGGGTTGGTCGGGATAAGAAAAATCACTCATTTGAGGGATTGGGCAGAGACGTGGTTTTGTGTAACGTCCGACAGCATGACGGCAACCGCGTTCGAAGTTTCCGGATCGCCCTTAAGTACAGAAGAAAGTTTCAAGAGGAATCGAGAATGAAGCAGCAACTCATCAGTCAACAGGGTGCAGCACGATCGCCCACTCCGGCACCCCATCGTCGTCTTTTGCAGAGCCATCCCCTGTCGTTGATGAAGGCTGCCTTTGCGCTGGTTCTTTTTGGTGTAGGCGGCCAAGCGCATTCTCTGAGCGGCTATGTGGGTGCACCTGGACTCAACTCCGGCCAGCCTTTGACGGTCGTAATCCTGCCGGTAGATCAGGCGCAAACGCCACAAACCGGCGTTTCACTGGTCGCATTTCCCGGTGAAACCGCCGTGACGAAAATGAAGTTCTATTGTGACCAGCGATTCGATGCTGCCGACACGGCACTTGCCTGCGCGCAACAACCCAACGATCAGTTGGCAGTTCAAGTTCCGTCCGGACCCGGAATCATCGTGGAGGGGGATGAATTAAACACGCAGGTTCCGTTTATGACAGCGGGGGCTGTGACGACTTTTTCCACGCAAGTACAAGTGGGAACCGAAACGGTGAGCGTCCGCGGGAGCCTGATCTGTGAAACGGGGGGCGATGGGTCTGGCAACAATTTCTGCGTGAAAATCATTGACGCGCCTCCTCCATCGGTTCCTTCCATTCCGGCACCTGGTTCCGGGCCGGCCATTACAACGACCACTACAAGTGGCGTGTTGAGCTTGCCCAAATTCATTATCGACAACAATTCGGCTGAGTGCGGCGAAGACTTGTTGAAGATGCAGGCGTTTTCCGGCCCATCGGCAGAGGTGGACTGGACCTCGAATCGGCTACCGGGCGATCCAAACAACCTGAACGACTTGGTACACAAGCAGCTTCGCATCAATATCTGTACGCCAAGTACGGTTGAATTTGTGGCGTCCCCAAGTATTGCATCGCCGCTTGCCAATGTGTCCGAGATCAAGCAGGTAGCCAGGAGCATGGCCTTCACGCCGCTGAAATGTACGTATTCAGGAAAGACTTATACGTATGCGACGCCCCCCGTTTATAAGTGTCCCTGAACCGTACGTACCGGTATCGACCAAAAGACAGAAGCAGCCGAAGAACTTGAAGGTATAAATCATGGCTAAAGCATCACACCACTCCATTTCTTTGGCGCCTGCAGGTCGGGTCGCGATCATGGCCTCCCTGGTCGCGGGAAGCATGCTCATGGCGGAATCGGCCCCTCTGCAGGCAGTTCCTTTGGCGAATCATGTCTTCGGCGAATGTCAGTTGAGCTCCGCCAGCGTGAGCGGGCTTGTCGCGGATATCACAAATTCCGCACTCGCTTCCCCGCAAGTCGATTACATCGTGGTTTACACGCGCGATAAGCCAAACCACGGGCAGCAATTGACTGAAACGCCGACATATACCGGTCCCGTTGTATGTATCAACGGAACGGAGCCAAGTGGCGGATTGCTTACAACCCTTGAGCCTACCACTTTGAACACGGCTGTCGGTTACACCGTCCTTCCATCCCCAGCACCCATACCAGTGACGGTGAAGGCAACCGAACAATCCACGGTGTTACAACATGTCCCAGCTGGCGCCACAAACTTGGACAATGCCCAAAATCGGTTTTGCCACACAGCGGCGAACCGGACCGATTGTTTTCGGATTGCTCCGGGACCAGCGCCTTCGCCGTTTCCCATCCTCGCCGCACCAGCCCCAGACAGGACGTGGGGTGGTTGCCGCCTCAGCGTAGCGACCGTCGAAAGTCTGAAAACTGACCTGGGTGCGGGAGGGATTCCCATCGCCACAGCGGAAGCTGATTATCTTGTGGTTTATACCCGCGCCAATCCGAATGATGGTCAGCTCCTGAGTGGTGACCCACCGAGCTATTCCGGGCCTGTCCTGTGTAGCAATCCGGCTGCCGTTTCGATAGACCAGGTGCTGGATAACACATTGGTACCTCCCTCGGTAGATATTAAAGGCTTAAACCACGCAACCTATTTGCAATATGTTGCCTCGGGAGAAGGGGCGAATACGGAGAAAAAGATCTGCCATTCGGCGATACCGAATGTGGATTGCTTTTTGGTGAAAAGTACGCCAGCACCAACGCCGACTCCGACTCCAACAACCGCCGTGCAAAACTTCGAGACGGAGGGAGAGGGATTAGCGTATGCCTTGAATAGCCCGCCGACATACACCCCGTCAGATTTTGTAGTTATTCCCGCTACAGTAAAACCGGCCGACACTGGGTCCGACGGTAAATTTCTTCGCTTAACCACAACTGACTTCAATCAGCTCAATATGATTGGCTTTGAGCCAACCAATTCGGTGGGTTTCCGCAAACTCGTCGTGGATTTTGATTTCCGAATGAAAGCTGAGCCCTTGCCTTATAGAGAAACGCGTGCCGACGGAATTGGGTTTGCTTTTTTGAATACGACCAGTAATCCTTCTAATCCTTTAACTCCTCTTGCGTCGCCAGTATCTATCTACGAAGATGCAAGTACTTCCTTTTTTGTTGGCGGAATGCCAGCATACGCGAAAGATTCGTTCCAGATAGGCTTTGATACGTACAATAATGGGGAGGGGGATCACAATGACAATAATCATATCTCCCTTTACTATAGCGGTGTAGAGACGAAATTTTTTGTATTGAATAGTGCGACATTTGATCTAGCAAATGGGAAATTCAATCATGCACACATTGAAGTCGTCCCCGTAACAGGCGGCGGGTGCAACGTAACTCTGATAGTTACGCCGAGTGGAGAAGGTGCGTCCCCCATTACAGTCTTCGATAGCGAGTACATAATGGATATGAATCCCTACAATGGACGCGCCGTTTTTGGCGGTCGTACGGGTGCATCAAGGGAAACACATGATATCGATAATTTCGCGATAACTATCACAGAATGACGTGATGGATTGATTTGACTTATGAATGCGAATGGCAAACACATAACGATCTAGGTTTTGAAGGGTGTAATTTCATGAATAGGAAAGGTTTGGTTTTAACCCTGGCACTGGCTCCGGTGTTCATCTTGGGAGTCGATTCCGCGGTGTTTGCCGGCGCGGTGAGCGGTTTCGATTGTGTCGTGGATTTGCCAGACAAGCTGGTGACCAAGAATCCAACTGGTTTGGGATCTGATACGGTTGATAAGACCTCAAAAATCACCAGTACTTCGACAATGAGCTGCGATACGTTAGGGGAGATAGATATTACGTGTAAGGTTCCTTTGACCGCTGACGAAATTAAGAAGATGGGGGGGGTTTCAAAGACGATATATACCTATAATGGAATTACCAAGTGCACTGTGGACCGTTCGATATGTGCCAATGGGCCTGCGAAATTAAAGACGACCAAAAATTCCCAGTTAGTCATCAGGCAAACGGACGACTTTACTGCCAAAACGGCTAGTCTCGACAAAAAGTGGGTCGCAAAGGTGTCCTGCGAAGCTCATAATAATGACAAACCGGAATAGGCGTGCCTTTCGCGGTGTCAGTATGCGTGGTGTCGGCAAGCGCCATATCTGAATGCGGCTGGAAAATTACTGCCAGTAACCGGTGTTGCTGCCATTGAAGACATCGTCTGGATTTCGGAAGAAGGTTCAGCGAGTTGGATGAGGCAGCAGCGACCTGCATGTGGCGTTTCGCATATAGACGGTATGCTGCTTCATTGCATGAGCGAATGAATTTTTGGCCATTTGCGAACTTTTCTTCCCAATCGTTGTTCATGCCAATAAAATCATTTCCAAGAAGAAAGCCGACCGACGCGAGGTCGGCGGTGCCAAGCTGAAATCGTTCGTAGGCCGATTTGGCCCGAGTGGGGCATAGATCCCCCTCGCGCGGACGATCACAAGAATAAGAATTGGCGGTACACGGGGGAAGTGATGTATCAAGCGTGTGATGAAAGTGGCTGCACACGGGGGCGTTTCGGCTTTTCACATAGACCGATATGGTCCCTCGGTCTTTGGGTAGTGACCTTCCTTCCGTATTCTGCCCAAGCTCACGAACGCTGGATCCTTACTCCGGAGCAGATTCTGGAGTGGAATGCCAAGCCCATGCCGGGGCTTTATTCCGAGATTTCCTGGCTCAACTTCTCCATGATCGCGGGCTTCCTGCTGTTCACCGTGGGGTGGATACGGCTTGGGTTCACCGGCGCCCGCGAACTGTTTCCCGATTTGCAGGCACGCCTGGGTTCCTACGGCGATCTGGTCGCACCCATCCTGCGTTTCTGCCTCGCCTGGGCGCTGATATCCTCGACCTTCGGCCTTGAGCCCCGATATGGTGTGGCGCCATTCGCCTCGCCCACGCTGTTCGCACCCGATCTGGAATTGAGCCTGCTTGGGCCTGGGTGGGGCTGGCTGCGCTGGGTGCAGTTCCTGCTGGGGTTGGGCTTCCTGTTTGGCGTCTATGTCCGCATCCTTGCGGGGGCGCTGATCCTGTTGGCTCTGCTGGCAACTCTTCTCTTCGGCGCGCCGATACTGGCCTACGCGGGTGCCCTGCTTGGCGTGGCCATCTACCTGGTGATGCAAGGGCCAGGCAGTTTCTATGTGCCCATGCCCACCGAGCCGCGCCTCCGTCCCCTGCAGGCGTGGCTGGAGACGCAGCCGCGCTCGCGGGCGCAGGCCATCATGCGCGTGCTAACGGGCGTCACCATTTTCTATCTGGGTTTCAATTTCAAGGTGCTGCAGCCGAATCTGGCCATCGGCATCATCACCCTGTACGACGTGCCGCTGATGTCTTCGGCGCCGGAGACCTTCACCCTGCTCATGACCCTGGTGGAAGTGACGGCCGGCATCCTGATCGTGGCGGGCATACTTCTTCGGCCCCTGTCCCTGTTCTTCTTGTTCGCGTTTCTCACCTTTGCACTGCTGCTGCCGGAAAGCCTGATGGCGCACGTGCTTTTCTATGGTGTGATGCTTTCCTTCCTATTCAACAGCGCGGGGTACTGGCATATGCCGGAGGCTACTGACAAAGCGGCTAACATCGTCATCGTCGGCGGGACCGTCGCGGCGATCCACGCCGCCATGAAAATCGAGAAGCTGGTGGGCCAGTTCACCAACGTGAAACTTACCCTGATTCATGACCAGCCTAATATGCTGTTCCATCCGTTGCTGCCGGAAGTGATCGGCGGCACCATGCAGCCGGGCAATGCGGTGAATCCGATCCGGCGGGTCTTGCCCCAGACCCGAGTTATCCTGGGAGAACTGCTTCACATCGACAGCGAGGGCCGACGGGTGGATATCCGCCGCAGCGACGACAAGCCCATGACGCTGCCCTATGACGAACTGGTGTTGGCCTCGTTTCCGCAGCCGAATTTCATCGGCATCTCGGGGCTGATGGCCCACTCCAGTCCGATCAATTCGGTGGGCGACGCTCTGCACATCCGCAAAAGGGTCATGGATCTGGTCGAGCGGGCGGAATTTGAGGAAAATCCGGCGGAGCGCCAGCGCCTGCTCGCCTTTGCGGTGATTGGCTCGGGCCAGCGGCCTTACGCCACCGCGGTGGAGATTTCCGAGATGCTCAACACCGCGAAAACCTCATATCCGGTCTTGCGTGAGCATGGCTGGCAGGTCCATCTGTTCGAAGGCACGCAGCCGCCATTCTCCAGCTTCGAGGAGGAAATACGCCCGCGCTGCGACCGTGAACTGCAGGCGGCTGGCGTTCTGGTGCATCGCGAAAGCGAAGTCACGGCGGTGACCGCCACCGAACTGGTTTTGGCCAATGGGACGCGGCAACCGGTCGGGCTGGTGGTCAATGCCCGCTTCGACTACGCCAGCGTGCCCATCGACGAGCAGAGCTACCGGGCACCGCTGGCTGTGACGCCGGAGCTGAAGTTCTTGGAGCGCGAGCATATCTGGGCGACAACTTTGAAAGCCCAGGCGGGAGAAAGGCCGTTTCTCACTACCTCCGACTGGGTCAGCCTTGGCCGGACGGCGGGACAGAACGCCTGGGCAAGCTCCCAGGGCTACGCGACCCAGCCGTTCCGCGCGCACAAACGCTGGCTCAAGCCCTATAACATGGGACGTCACTCCATCTGCAAGCTCGGGCCTTGGCTCATTGGCGGGGGCCCCGCTTGGGTGATTTCCCGTGTGACCAACCTGATGGCGCTGCCCGGCCTGGAGCGTAATCTGCGCATCCTGGTCGACTGGTTCCTGGACATTCCCTTCCGCGCCGACATCGCGGTCCTGGCGCCCGATGCCACGGAACGCCTACAACGTTGTCATTACGAGCCGGGTGACGAAGTCATCCGCCAGGGCGATACCGGGGATACGGCCTATGTGATCGAAGTCGGGCGGGTCGAGGTGGTCACCGACGGGCGCAAGGTCACCGAGTATGGGCCAGGCGATTTCTTTGGCGAGTTGGCCCTGGTGTCCGACACCCTCCGAACGGCGACGGTGCGCTGCCTGACCCCTTGCGAATTGACAGTCCTGAGCCGGGATGACTTCCATACCCTGACGGTCGGCTCCGGCACCCTGGCCAACGCCATACGCAAACAGATCGACGAGCGCTTGCAGGCGATCCGGGTCTGATCAGGGTAACCGCGGGATTGTCACCGCTTTGTCACATGGCGGGGATAGCATGGCTCAATTTAAGCAGTTTGCGGAGTTCTGCCGGTGTCCACGACCATCAACATGTTTCGCAATTCCACGGAGGCGGTTGCCTTCGCCGCCGGTGAAACCATCTTCACTGAAGGGGATACGTCAAACGGCTTGATGTATGTGCTGGTCGAAGGCGAGGTTGAAATCCTCGTGCGCGGAAAGCTCATCGATACCATCGGCCCCGGTGCCAGTTTGGGTGAGATCAGTCTGGTGGATCGCGGACCACGCACCGCGACGGCTGTCGCACGCGTCGGGAGCAAACTCGAACCCATCGATGGCAAGCGCTTTCAATTTCTTGTCCAGCAAACACCGTTCTTTGCCCTGCAGATTATGGAGACCCTGGTGCAACGCCTGCGCCAGCAGCGCGGAGCGTAAGGTTTCCCCGCGCGGATTGACTCAGGCGGGGTCGGAGTTCAGGTGATCCTGATACCCGTGGGCTTGCAATCCCCAGGCAAGGAAGTTGAGGGCCTGGGCGTTGGTCTTTCGCATGCGCGCGACCAGGCTGGCTGACAGTTCCTTCAGGACCTGATAACCGATCGCCGGATTGGCATCCATGTAATCCCAAAGTAACTGGCAGTCGACGGCTGCCAGCTCGGTTTCGCTGACGGCGACGACCGTGGCGGCGTGGGGTTTTTTGTCCAGGAGGGCGAACTCGCCGAACATTTCCCCCGGGCCGACATCGCGGATGCCCGGTTTCACCCGGTACTCATTGGCCAGCGCGACGCTGCCTAGAATCCGTAGCTCGCCGGAAAGTACCAGGTAGACCTTGGAGGAATAGCCTCCCTCCGTAATGACCGTCGCATTGGGCGCATACCGCTCCCGCTGCCAGCAGGTTCCTTCGGGGAAGTCGTGGCGCTCCAGCAAGGCCGCGAGGGCTGGGTAGGCAGGGTTCTGTATCTCACCAAGCGTTTGCGGCATGGGTGTGTCCTTGGTCGGTGGGGCCTACGCGTGATGATATCCGAAGTGCCCGGCTGAAGAAATTCCAAGTGATGCGGTCCGTTTCTCTGTGTTGTTCCGGGAAGTTCGAGGCGACGCCGTTTGATGGGCGACGTGAGAGCCGTTTTCCAGCTCCGGGCGTAAAGGCTTGCAATGCGGGGGGGCTTCAAGGGAGCATACGGATACTTGTCTCAGTCCCCAAGACGACCCGATGCCAGCCAAGCCCAACCCACGACGCGCACATGGTCTCCTTGAGCGCTTCCGCGTAGGCATCAAATCAGCAGCGTACAAGCTGGCATGGCGAATTCGGCTGCGGCTGAGCGCAGCGGCTGGGCGGACGGGGGCAGGGCACAGCGGCATGCTGTTATGGGCCATCCTGATCGGCATCCTAGGCGGTCTGGGTTCGGCGGCCTTCCGCGCGGTCAATTTGCAACTGACCTGGCTGTTCACTGGCCAAAGCCGCGACATCGTCATGATCGCCGAGAGCCTGTCGCCGATCGAGCGGGTCTGGATTCCGACAATCGGCGGCGCACTGGCTGGCTTCGCACTGATGCTGGGAGCGCGCCTGCTTCCTGGGCAGCGCCCATTGGAGTACCTGGAAGCCATCCGTCTCGGTGATGGTGTCATGCGTGTTCGCGCGACCCTGCTACCCCTGTTGTCATCGCTGCTATCCGTCAGTGCCGGGGCTTCCATCGGGCGCGAGGGTGGCATGGTTCAGCTATCCGCCATGCTGGGTTCGGTGCTGGGGCGCTGCCTCTCCGTTTCGCAGCCCAAGCTGAAGCTGATGGTCGCCTGCGGTGGCGCCGCTGGCCTGGCCTCCGGCTTCAACACGCCCTTGGCGGGGGCCTTGTTCATCGCCGAGGTGGTCTTGCAGTCAATCGCCATCGAGGCGCTGGGTCCGCTCATCGTTTCGGCTATCACCGCCACCCTGGTCATACGCCATTGGATCGGCATCCAGCCTATCTTTGCTTCCGCGGTATTGAACGCGCCGGTAACGATCGATCTTCCCCGGGTATTCGAGCTGGGTCTGGTGGCCGGCCTGGCCGCACCCGTATTCCTGCTTTCGCTGGAGCTCTCGCGCAGCGTCTTCCGACGGCTGCGGTTCTCCCTGCCCACCAGCCTCGCCCTAGGGGGCTTGATGGTCGGCCTGATCTCTCTGGTGCGGCCGGAGGTGTGGGGCAACGGGCATGGTGTCGTGGAAGCCTTGTTCCGAGAACCAGCGACCTTTGATTTCGTCCTGAGCATCCTGCTCATGAAGTTCCTGGCGACGGTCATTGCGTCCGGTTCGGGGGCGGTGGGCGGTGTGTTCACGCCGACCTTGCTGATTGGCGCGGCGTTGGGCTGGCTTTTCGAGAGCCTTTTCCCGGCGACTGGAGTTCACTCGACCGGTGTGCTGGTCACCTATGCGGCGTTGGGTGCGGGCGCTTTTCTCGCGGCGACGACCCATGCCCCGGTTCTGGCTATTCTGATGGTCTTTGAAATGACCCTGGATGCCAATCTCCTGTTCCCGCTGATCATCGCATGCCTGACTTCGCGCTATCTTTCGGCCGCTCTTCGCAGCAAGTCGATCTATGCAGAGAGTCTCGGCCCGCACCGGCCGCTGCTACCCATGTATTTGGCCCATGTCTCGGATCTCATGACCAAGCCCAA
Organism: Methyloterricola oryzae; assembly: GCF_000934725.1. Classification (NCBI taxonomy): domain Bacteria; kingdom Pseudomonadati; phylum Pseudomonadota; class Gammaproteobacteria; order Methylococcales; family Methylococcaceae; genus Methyloterricola; species Methyloterricola oryzae. Next base: position 82,354 of record NZ_JYNS01000007.1, on the reverse strand, counting down.
AGCGGTTATGGACCTGTCAACGTCACTGGATGAATTGCGAGCCGCGTTCTGCACGACGACCGCCAGCCGCATCTGGATCACCGACCGTCACGGACTTCTGCTGGGGGCCATAGCGCCGGCTGCGATCACCCAAGGACATTGGGAATCTGAAGCGCTGGCTCAGAGCCTGATGCAGCCCCAACCACCCAGCATTCAGCCCATGCAACCGCTGGGGGAAGCCCTGCGGCTGCTCATCGAGTCGGGTAGCGAGGAACTGCCGGTAGTGGATGGACGCGGCAGGCTGATCGGGGAAGTCAGCCGCAGCGATGTGCTGCTCAGTTTGACCTGAGATGGGGGCAGGCGGGCGCTCTAGCGTGACGCCGAATTCGGAATGTCTCCAAGCCTGAGCTGTGCTGCCCGCAACAGCTGCGTCATCGCGTCGGCGCCAAGGGGGACACCGAAAAGGAATCCCTGCATGGCTGTCACGCCTTCCCGTTGCAGCACTGAACTCTGACTCTCGGTCTCCACGCCTTCGGCAATGATCTGGATCTCCAGAGTGGAGCCCAGTGACAGGATGGCGCGCACGATGGCCAGGTTTTCCGGGCAGGCGTCGACGCCCTCGACGAAGGAGCGATCGATCTTGAATCGGTCCACGGGCAAGTTGCGCAAGTGGGAGAGGGAAGAGTAGCCGGTGCCGAAATCGTCGATGGACATGGCCACGCCGATATCCCGCAGCGCCCCCATCACCGCGCGGGCCTGCTCGCCCTGTTCCATCGCGCCTTCCGTGATCTCTATCTCCAACATGCTGCCGCTGAGCCCGAATCGTTCCAGCACGAGACTGATCTTGGTGACCAAGCCCGCCTGAAGCTGGCAGGGTGCGAGGTTGACGGCGATACGCGGCACAACGAGTCCTGCGTCCAGCCAGGACCGGCATTGCGTGCAGGCTTCCCGGAGCACCCAATCGCCGATGTCGGGCACCAGGCCCAGTTCCTCGGCGAGGGGCAGGAAGTCGGAAGGACCGATCAGGCCGGCGCGCGGATGATTCCAGCGCACCAGGGATTCGAGGCCTATCAACGCCCCGGTCGCCACATCCACCTGGGGCTGGTAGTGCAAGACCAGTTCGCCGCATCGAACCGCCCGCCGCAGATCGGTGCCCATGGTGAACTTGCGGTTGGCAGCCTGGGCCAGTTCCTCGGTGTAGAACTGGATCTGGTTCCTGCCGCGCTGTTTTGACTGATACATGGCGGTATCCGCCGCCTTGATCAAGTCGTCCGTGGTGTCGGCGTCATCGGGAAACAGGCTCACACCGATGCTCGCCGTGGGCGATATCTCATGGTCTTCGATTTTTACGGGCAACGAGAGTGCGGATGCGAGGCGGGCGAGAATCTCCGAGATGCTGCGCCGGCTCTCGACCTGATCCATGGCGAAGATGAACTCGTCACCGCCCCAGCGGGCCAGGATATCCTGTTTGCGGGTCACGTTGCTCAGGCGCACGCCGATGGTCTGCAGGTAGGAGTCGCCGACGGAGTGCCCGAGGGAATCGTTGATCACCTTGAAGTAGTCCAGGTCGATGAAGGCGACCGCCAGGCGGTGACCATGACGGCGGGCGCGCTCGATCAGTTGCACCAGTTTGTGGGTAAAGTTTTTCCGGTTGGGAAGCCCGGTCAGGCTATCGTGATTGGCCAGGAAGAACAGCTCCCGCTCCGCTTCTTTTGCTTTCGAGTTGTCCGAGAACACGGACACATAGTTGCGCACGCTGCCATCGGAGTTGTAGATCGCCGAGATGCTGCCCCACTGCGGGTAAACCTCGCCGTTCTTGCGCCGGTTCCATATTTCGCCGCACCAGCGCCCGTCGCGGATCAGGGTGATCCAGAGCGTTTCATAGAACTGGATAGTGTGAATGCCCGACTTCAGAACCCGCGGCGTGTTGCCTATGACCTCGGCTTCACGATAGCCGGTGATTTCGGTGAAGGCGCGGTTGACCGATACGATGCGGTTCTGCGCATCGGTGATCATCACCGCTTCCGCCGCCTGGTCAAGGATTGCCTCGGTGGTGTGCCCAGGGCGTAATCGGAGCCCCTGTTCCGCCGCTTCCTTGAAGACCAGCACGCAGCCGGCTATCTGCTCGCCGTCCAGCAGAGGCGCCGATGTGTATTCCAGCGCCAAGGTCTGCCTTTGCTCGTGGCGTACCAGGAGGCGGCCCTCGCGGAAGACTTTCTTGTTTTGAATGTGGTCATGAAACGGCCAGTGCTCCTCCGGCACCGGAGCACCGCCGCTGTCCACCACGACCAGGACGTCCTGGCCTGGCTGTCCCGGCAAGGTGGAGGCGATATGGCCCAGCAACCGGCCCGCGCGCTCGTTGGCGAATGTGATGATCCCATTCTGGTCCAGGCTGAGGATGCCTTCGCCAGCGGACTGCAGGATGAGTGCGTTGCGGCGGTGCAGATCTTCGATGGCAAGCTGGTAGGTGTAGCGGTCGGTGATGTCGCGTGCGTTGACGATGATTTCGCCTTCATTCCCCAGGCTGAGAAGGCTCTTGAAGCTGGCTTCCACCCAGACCGGGCTGCCATCAGCGCGCTGAGAGCGGAAAATCCACGACACCGGCTCGTCGGAGCCTTCGAGCCGCGCGAGGGCGCGCCAGAGCGATTCGCGCTCCTCCTCTTTCAGGAATTCACCCAGGGACCTGCCCAGCATGGCATCTGCCGTAACGCCAAGCAGGTCGAGGCAGGCGGGCGAGACGAAGGTACAGACGCCGTCGGCACGGATGCGTGCGATCATGTCCGTCGAGTGCTCCGCCAGCAGCCGATAATTCTCCTCACTGGAACGTAGGGCGCGCTGATTGAGTACTTCGAGGATGGATGTGGCCAGGGTGTTGGCGGCCTCGATTTCGACCTGCGACCAGGACGGTGACTTGTCCCGGTAGGTTTCTATCCAGGATTCGAACGAACGGCGCGGCGATATTCTGGGTCGCTCCGAGCCCTGCAGCAGAACCTTTTCCGGGCGCCCGGCCCAGGCGATGGTTTGCAGAACGCCGCCACGGAACCAGAGGATGAAGTCCTCCCCATCGGGGGCCAAGGGCGCGATAAGGATACCGCTGGCGCTCTCGTGATAGGCCTCGGCCTCCGGCAACAGCGAGCTCAGGTTGTCGGTGTGGAAAACCGGCGCTGGGGGCAGGCTCCGCAACCAGGCCAGCAAGCCATCCACCTGGCGCGGCGAAGGTGTCTCACCGAACAGATAATGCACGCCGCTGATGGAAATGAGTGCGCCCTTGGCGCGAACCAGGCCGAGCAGCCCGCTCCTCAATAGGGCGATGTCTTCGCTCAGGTTACGTGAGCGGCGGATCTGCCAGAGCAGTTCGCCTTGCAGTTCGTGCACACGCCGGTCCAGTTCGCGCCGTTCCTCGTTCTCCAGGTTGGAGAGCTTGAGGGATACCGTCCGGCCCACAAATTCGTTCAATTCGCGGACACGCAAAGGTATGTACCGCGGCGAGAAGTGGTGGCAGGCAATGAGCCCCCATAGACGGCCGTTCTGGATCAGGGAAATCGTCAGCGTGGCGCGGACGCCCATGTTCCGGAGGTACTCGATGTGTACGGGAGAGAAGGCGCGCAGGGCAGAGTGGCTCATGTCTAGAGGCTCGCCGGTCAAGGGATTGCGCGCAGGTAGCACGGCGACCGGCTCCGACTCGACGTCCGCGATCAGGCGCACCAGGTTCTTGCGGTAGAGTTCACGCGCTTGCGCCGGAATGTCCGAGGCCGGAAAGCGGTTGCCCAGATAGCTCTCGGTGCCCGCGGAACGGCTTTCCGCGATCACCGTGCCATCCCAGTTGGCGTCGAAGCGGTAAATCATCACGCGATCGTAGCCCGTGAGAATCCTGACCTGATCGGCCACCGCCTGGGTATAGCGGCGCAGATCGTACTCCGCATCCGCCTGCCATAGCGCGTCCCGGACCGGAATGAACAGGTCCCGGAACAGGTCCCGGCTTTCCCGTTTCTGCCGCTCGATCTCGAGGACCAAAAGCCCATCGGAGATGAAAACCAGCGCATCGACTTCGATTTCCCGCTGCTCCTGGCGCAATGTCAGGCCGACCACCTCGGCAGATCTCCAGTCACAGCCCCGCGAGCAGGCTTCAAGGACGCGGCTTGCCTGCGTCTCGCCGAGCAGGATGGCAAGCGGTTGGCCCAGCACCGCTCTCGCATCGGGGAACAGCAGTTCCAGATTGGCGCTGGCCATGCGGATCAGACCATCGGACATCGAAACTGCGACGAGAGCGCCAGTGGGTTGAATCGACCCGGGCTGGTGAATGGGTTCTGCCTCGCAGTTTTTTAGCGCTGCCGCCAAAAAGCCTGCGTAGGAGGGATCGTCAGGATCGATGGGTCGGCTTGTCATTCGCTTGCAACTCCCATAAGCCGGGGTGATTGAGTTTATCCCCTGTGGCGCGGTCGGGTGGCTCTCCAGAGCGCATCACAAGCCGATACGGCCTGGAAGCACTGAGCCGGCCACCTCGCGCTGCGTGCCGTTACTCGGGAGGAGGGTCAGTGCTCCAGAGGCAGGTTCCAGTATTCGGCATGTGCCCGCATGAACTCGGCCGCGGTTCCGCATAGCTCGGCTGCCTCGTCCTGGGACCACGCGGTAGTCTCGAGCAGGTCGAAGAATAAGCTAGCGGTCAGGTTGCCGTCGGGGACCTCGGGTTCCAGACAGAAGAATGCACCGCCGTTGCTCTCGTTGATCCGCAGCGAACTGGTGAGGACGCCGCGCAGAACGCGGGCACCCATCAAGGAGCCTACCAGAATATAGGCGCGCCCGGCCCAAAGCGGTGCGACTGGCTTTGCCGATAAGGAGCAAAAGATCGAAGTGGCGTCTGCTTGCGCGCGGGATGAGGCTTGTAGATGGCGCACGTTCAAATCGCGATTCAGGGCGCTCAGCCGGAGCGCAAGGTGAAAGTAACGGGTCCAGGGCGGGCAGGCCAATGCGGTCACCGTGTCGGCCAACACCTGATGCAGCGCATGGAAACGTACAAGCAGCCGATCATACTCGTCGGGATGCAGGTCCGGCTCGCGCAACCGGGCTAAGGCACCCGTGTCGGACGCCGCGGCATGATGGGCGGAAATGGCCCGGCGCAGGGCGTCGCGAATCGGTGACGTGTCGTGGTTAAGGTGCGGCATGGAGAGTCGGGAGCTCCGTCGTCAAGGCGCTGATGCAGGAGCCATTGGCTTCCCGGGTATCGCTCTATATTAGCGCGCATAAGAAAATCTGTCAGATCGGCGGCCAGTGCATGGCCCCAAGCTATGGGGCATGCTCGATGCCAACCGATGCACCCGCCTGGTTGCCCGGCCGGCGAGGTCTGTTAGTGGCGAGGCGAACCAATAAAAGAACTTGCAGGGGGTTGCAACTTGGTTAAACTGCCTACGCTGTTTTACGAACCGCTAGGAGCGCATCATGACGTTTCGTCTCTTGAGTTTTGCCGCCGCCTGCATGCTGGCGCTTACATCCGTCTCGGCAGAGGCTGCTTCACCCACGGCCATCCAGTTTGCCAAGGGCAAGACCGGCGCTAGTGTCACCGGCAAGCTGGTCGGGAGCGATGACGTGGATTACACGCTGCGTGCGTCTGCGGGGCAGACCATGACGGTGGATTTCAAGGCTGGGAAGGGAGCGGCCTACTTCAACGTGATCGCGCCGGGTAGCAGTGGCGAAGCCCTCTTCGTGGGCATGAATGAAGCCAGCAACCACTTCGAGGGCCAGTTGCCGGCAGATGGCACCTATACCATTCGGCTTTATTTGATGGGCGCTGCGAAGGACAGCGGCAAGCCGGTCAATTACACACTGAAGGTCAACATCAAGGGGGGCTCTTCGGCAGCCAAGGCCTCGGGCGCGGGAAGCAGCGCGGCTGAGAAAGCCTGCCTGGCGGCGGTGGCCAAGACGACAGGCGTGAGCGCGGGGAAGCTTTCGGTCAGCAGTGTCTCGGAAGCGCAGTCCGGCATCAGCATCATGGTGAAGGTGCCCGAGGCGACCGCGCCCTGGCATTGCCTGTCCGACAAGAACGGCAAGGTGGACGGCGTCGAGTTCACCGGCTCGGAAGGCGGAAACTGAGCTTTCGGAACCCCGGCGCGGTGGCATCTTTGTGGCAGCAGCCCTGACTTGCTTCAGGGCCGTCTGCGCGGATTGGCCGGCGCCTGGAGCATTCCTGCCGTAAACTTGCGCCTCCGTCCTGCCAGAAAGGCGGGGCTCCGGCACTCATCGAGTTCAATGCATTCAGTCAGTTGGAAGCCATGCGCGCCGTCCTGTTTTTTTTGACCATTCTCCTGTTCAATTCATGGACTGCTGCTGCCCCGTTCTGGGGGGAAACCAAGTCACAGCCGGTTGACACGGACCCCATCCTGCTCAAGCCAGGTCAATTCATTTGGAAAGGCGATGCGGTCCCGGTTGGACCGATTGTCGTGCTGGTCAGTCTGCCCGAACAAAGGGCCTATGTGTATCGCAACGGGGTTCGCATCGGGGTTTCTTCGGCCAGCACCGGCAAGCGTGGACACAGTACGCCCACCGGCGTGTTCACAGTCTTGCAGAAGGATCGCTCGCATCATTCAAAAACGTACAACAATGCGCCCATGCCTTTCACGGAAAGGCTGACCTGGGATGGTGTGGCGCTGCATGCGGGAGACCTGCCTGGCTATCCTTCGTCCCATGGCTGCGTTCATCTGCCCTCGGAATTCGCGCGCCTGTTGTTCGAGGCGGGGCATATGGGCATGACCGTCGTGATCGGGGGCCAGAAGAACGAGCCGAACGAGGTGGTGCACCCAGCTCCGTTGGCGCCGGTCGATGCCTCCACCGGGGGCGTGGTAAAGGTGCCGCGTCTGTCGCGACGCGAGGCATTCCGCTGGAATCCTGAGAAATCGCCGGCAGGGCCCCTCTCCATCGTGATGAGTCGCGCCGATCAGCGCGTACTGGTTTTCCGCAACGGTATCGAAATCGGACGGGCGCGTCTGGCGCTGAGGGATCCGGGGCGGCCCCTTGGCACCCATGCCTTCATCATGCAGAACGGGCTCGGTCAGGGACAGAGCGTTCTGGCACAGGACGCACCCGCGCACCGCTGGCTTGGCGTGGGCATCCCGGGGCGTGAGAAGGAGCGCGATCTGCCACTCAATGGGACCGAAGTGGCCCGTATCAGCCTGCCGCCCGCGTTCGGAAAGGCCGTGTACGAGTCCCTGGTTCCAGGCACCACCTTGCTGGTGACCGATGCGCCGGTGCTGGAGCAGCGCACCACCGGCGTAGCGATGAATATCATGAACACGGACCCGCCCGGTTAGAAGCGTTTTCTGACTGCGACGGTCCCGGAAGACCGAAACTCCCCGCCATCTTTCCGCAGAGCTTTCCCCATCCGCGGGCGCGACAAACGTCGCGCCCGCTTATTCCGCCGAATTTCATCAAGTCCCAGAACTTTGCTTGGGAATTGCGGTCAGAAAATATCGCCGGCCGACGTGTTTGGGGTACGGTCTGGCGCTCAATTCAAACCGAAATTTCGTGCAATCCGTAACAAGCAAGAAGCGAGGAGAATGGCATGAATTTGCGCTTTACATTCTTGATGCTGCTCGTGGCCGGCCTGCTGGCCGCGTGCGGAATTCAGAAGTCCCCTGATCCGAATGACCTCAAGGGGGCACTGGGCATGTCCAAGGAAGAGGTGGAATTCCGTTTCGGCCGGCCGACTCTGCGATCGACGGAATCCAGCAAGGAGCATCCGGGCGGCTATTGGGTCTATGAGGTTAATGGCTCCGGCGGTACCCAATGCAAACTCGATTTCGACCTGCCTCATCGAGTGCTAGCAACCCGTTGTTAAAGCAGTCCTAATCTCTTCCCAAACGAGCGGCTCTCGCGCCCCCGCTGGATGGTCGCAGGGCCGCACGTTCTCTACCGCATGATTTCCTAAACGAGTCTACCCCGATGTTTTGCGTACTCCGGAGTCTGATGGCGTGAGGCTGTCTGGGACGGCTGCGCGCGGTACGGCTCGCTGCCTCCCGTTCCGCTCCGCACACCGCAGGAGCACGCGGAAGCCCAGCAATAGCGCTAGCAGCACGGCAAATACGATGGGATTGCTCAAGTCCTTTTTGACCAGCCACCCGTAGTGAACGACGCCGCCCAGCGCGGTTGCGTAGCTCAGGCGGTGAAGGCGCTTCCAGTTTTTGCCGCCCAGGCGGCGCAACATGGCGTCCGTCGAGGTCACGGCCAGGGGGATCATCAGCAGGAAGGACGGAAAGCCCACCGTAATGTAGGGCCGCTTGGCGATATCTTTGACGATGCCGTCCCAGTCGAAAAATTGATCGACGACCGCGTAAGTGAGGAAATGCAAGCTGCCGTAAAAGAAGGCAAACAGCCCCAGCATGCGCCTCAGGCGCATCGGCCAGGACCAGCCGGAGAGGCGGCGCAGCGGCGTGACCGTCAGGGTCAGCATGAGAAAACTGAGCGTCCAGAAGCCGGTTGTCCGGGTGATCTTCTCGATGGGGTTGGCACCGAGGTTGTCCATGAACGCCCCGGTTCCCAGCTTGGCGAGAGGAATCAGGGCGCACAGGAACACCACGGTCTTGATCCAAACCAGTTGCTGCTCAAGGACTGTCTTCCCTTTCATGGGTCTCAGAAATATCGGGCCAGATCCATACCGGCATACAAAGGCGCGACATCATCGACATAGCCGTTGAAGGGCAGGGTAGGCCGTTTGAAGAAATCGCCGATGCGCCGTTCCTTCGCCTGGCTCCAACGGGGATGATCCACCGCCGGGTTGACGTTGGCGTAGAAGCCGTATTCCGACGGCCCTGCCCGCATCCAGGTGGAGATCGGCTGCTGCTCGACAAAACGGATGCGAACGATGGACTTCGCGCTCTTGAAGCCGTATTTCCAGGGCACGACAATGCGCACGGGCGCGCCGTTCTGGTTCGGCAGAACTTCCCCATACAGGCCGAAAGTTAGCAGGGTCAGCGGGTGCCGCGCTTCGTCCAGCCGCAGGCCCTCCCGGTATGGCCATTCCAGTACGTCCGAGCGCTGTCCCGGCATCTGCTGAGGATCATGCAGGGTGGTGAATTCGACATACTTGGCGTTGCCGGTGGGTTCCACGCGTTTGATGAGTTCCGCCAGGGAGTAGCCGACCCAGGGCACCACCATCGACCAGGCTTCGACGCAGCGCAGCCTATAGATGCGCTCCTCCAATGGCGCAAGACTGAGTAGTTCGTCGATGTCGAACACCTTGGGCTTGTGCACTTCGCCGTCTACCGCCACCGTCCAGGGGCGTGTCTTGAGGCTGCCGGAGGTTTCAGCCGGCGATTCCTTGTCGGTGCCGAACTCATAAAAGTTGTTGTACCGCGTGACGTCTTTCAGCGGGGTGGGTTGGTCCGGCACGACGTATTTGCTGCTCGTGACACCCGCAAGCTTATCGCCGGCGAAGCCGACCCCTGGCGCCAAGGCCCCGGCGGCAAGCCCCAAGGACAACTGCAGGAAGTGCCTGCGACTTTGGTAGACCTCGCGGGGCGTAATTTCGGAGGGCGGTATACGGGAGGAGGGCAGCTTTGCCATGGTGATTCCTCGGGATGGATGGCCAATGTCGATGGGTGGGGTGGACCCTGTCGGATCATATCCACGATTTGATCCGAAGCGCTATCCAGCATGGACAAGTATGTCGGTCGTTTGTTCACCCGCTACCGATCGACCGCTCTTTCGGGGATCAGGGGAAGAAGATGAAGAACAGATAGGCCGAGAACAGCAGGATGTGCACCTGCCCCTGCAGGATCGTGGCGCGCCCGCTGACAAAGGTAATCAGCGCGACGAAGAGCGTCGCATACAACAAGACTGAATTCACGCCCTGCAATCCCAGGATCAGGCTATGCCCCTGCAGGCTTGCGATGATCAGCACGCTGGGCACGGTCAGGGCAATGGTGGAAAGTGCCGAGCCCAGGCAGATATTGACGGCGCGCTGGACGCGGTTGGCTATCGCCGCGCGGTAGGCGCTGAGACCTTCGGGCGCCAGCACCAGGGCAGCGACGATCAGGCCACCCAGCGATGCCGGCGCGTGGAGTTCCTCTATGCCGTAATCGATCAGGCCGCTCAGATGCTCCGCCAGCAGCACGACCGGTAGGACCGAGAACAATAGCCCGACTGCGGAGCGCAACACCGCACCCCGATGCAAAGCGTGGGGCAAGGCTGACGGCGTGGGTTCGTCCTCGGCGTGGTCGAAATAGGAGCGGTGGCGCGTGGTCTGCATCAGCAGGAACACCGCGTATACCAGGACACAGGCAACGCCGAGCAGCGCTTCCTGTTGCGGGGCCAGGGTGGGGCCCGCAGTGGAGCGGCTGTAATCCGGCAGCACCAGAAGGATCAGGGACAGGGGCGCGATCAGATGCAGAAAGGAGAGTGCGCCCTGGAGGTTGAAAGCCTGTTCTAGGTGTCGCCAACCGCCGGCGGTCAGGGCCGTGCCTACCAGTCCATTCAGGACTAGCATCAGGGTGGCGAACACGGTATCCCGAAGCAGGGTGGGGTTCTGATCGCCGGCCAGCATCATGGCCACCATGAGGCTCACCTCGATCACGGTGGCGGTCAGGGTCAGTACCAGCGTACCCAGCGGTTCACCCAGCAAGTCCGCCAGGTGGTCGGCAAAGCGAACCACAGCGAACACGGATCCCAGCATGCAGGTCAGGACAACCAGGCCCGCGGCGCCCATGACAGGCAGTCCTGCCTGCGGGGTGAGTAATTGCCCGTCCAGGTTGATGCCCAGCCAGACCAACCAGGAGACCAGGACAACCGAATAGTGGGCCGGGAAAAGCTTCGCTGGGGGACGGGATTTCAAGAGGGCAATTGAATTCGGAACATTGAAGGAGCGACTTTCAATCATCGGGGCCGCAGTACCATACCGGAACAGCAAACTTGGCCACGCGCATTCGAGCTGGCAATGAGAATGCGGCCGTGGGGTGGCCTTGTCAAATGTAAGGAAAACCGCGGCGGCGCGCCACGGAACCCAGCGCCATGTGACAGGCGCGAGGTGAGCGCGCCTCTTGGCCCGATTATGAGGGCGGGGCCTCGCCACATCCTGCAAGAAATGTAGGGTTGTGCAAGGATTTCAAACAATCCTTGCACCTCGTTGACCGCCGAAACGTGTGCAGTTGCCGATGATCTCCCGCTGCCTGGCTCCCGTCTTCATCCTCAGGTCGATTGTCAGCGCCGAGTCAGCGACGTTCAGTGCCTGAATTGTAATGCCGAGGTCTGGTGGGGGTGGTGTATTTGAACCACTAAAATTTGATCCTGGCGCGCGCGGGCCGCCGCAACCCTTTGCCTTTCCATGGAGCGCGTTTTGGCATGAACATTGAATGCTCAGTACTACTGAACGCATTACGATGACAATTCAACACTCACTTTCGCCCAGTCGCAACCGCTCCCATCCTACCTATGAAGCCAGTCCCGCACGTGCAATCTCCCGCCAAGCTGGCGTTCAGCTATATCAATGCCCTAGCGTCGGCAAACCCGGTCTTGCTGGTTCCTTACCCCGATCAGGGAATAGGCCTTCCGCAAGCACAAGCCATGGCCTGCAGTGCCGTGTGGCGGAGCATTCCGGGCTGTGGGTCGGTCTCTGAGTATTTTGATGACATTCATTGCTTCAGTCCCTGGTTCGGGATTTTTTCTAAAGATTCCGGCCACATGCTACTGTTCTATGCACAAATTGACGGAAATGCAATGCGCGTAACCTATCGGGCAGACAATGTCATTCCAGCGGGTGTCATAGAATGCGCCAACGATCCGAAACGTCTGGCCGAAGCGGAATGCTTTGATGTGCTGGTGCTTTGGTCGTTGGCCCTCGCCGAACGAGGCGCAGCCAAGGGCGGCTTGGCGCACCATCCCCGGTTGGCGCTGTAGTTGGCGGGGGAGTCGTGCGTTCGTTCAGGGACCGCGAGGAGTGATTTGCGGAACGGCGACGGGATAGCGCCAGCCCCCGTTCTAGACGGCTGTTTGGGCTTGCCAGACCGGTTTGAAAGTCCCCGGTCGATGGGGTGCTCGCACCTGAAATCAGCCTTCCAATACGATTCAGCACCATGAGTATTTCCGATTCCATGAATTCGCCCTGCTCAAGACAGCTTGCCGCTTCTGATTCCAGGGGCTGGATGATCGTTCTTGCTTTCGCATTAAGCGCCGTTTTCATCGTGTTGCATCTGGGCGATTTGCCTCTGTTGGCGCCCGATGAGGGTCGCAATGCTGAGGTGGCCCGGGAAATGGCGGATTCGGGGACATGGCTGGTTCCCACCTACGATGGAATGACGTATCTGGACAAGCCGGCTTTCTACTTCAAGACCGTGGCACTGTCCTTTGCAGCCTTCGGAGAGTCGGAGTTCACCGCAAGGCTGTCATCTGCGGGTTTCGCGCTAGCGTTGCTCATCGCGATCTTTTTGTTCTGTCAGCGGGTCTATGATCGGCGCGCCGCATTGGCCGCCATTCTGGTGGTGGCATCGACTCCGCTGTATCTTGCATTTGCGCGCATCGTCATTTTCGATATGACGCTGGCGTTCTTCGTGTGCTCGGCCATTTTTGCCTGCTTTCTTGCCGAACAGTCTGAGGACGCCGAGCGCAAGCGATGGTATAGACTGGGTGCGCTTGCGTCCGGCATGGCCACCTTGGTCAAGGGGCCGGTAGGGTTTCTCCTTCCCACCCTGGTAATGGCCGTGTTCAATCCGCTGGATGGCCGTAAGGGCGCCATGAGGCGCTGCTTTGCCCCGATCAACTGGGCTATCTTCTTTGCCGTGGTTTTGCCCTGGTTTGTCGGACTGTCAATCCTTTGTCCTGACTTCCCGTATTACGGTCTCGTCAAAGAGTCCTTCGCCCGCTTCACGACCCAGGAGTTCCACCGCACTGCGCCGTTTTATTACTACGGCTTGATCATCCTGAGCTGTTTTTTTCCCTGGAGCCTGCTGTTGCCGCAATCCATTTCGGCAGCCTGCCGCAGTCAGCGTCACTGGACCAGCGCGGATCGACTGTTCATGGTCTGGGCCCTGGTCGTGGTGGGTTTCTTTTCGGTATCCCAGTCCAAGCTGCCTGGCTATATCCTCACCGCCGTCATTGCCTTGGGTGTCCTAGTCGGGAGGGTGTTTTCCAGCGCCCTGGGCAATCGCTTGGGGCGATCCGCCTGCATCGTCAGACGCGGTGCCGCTGCACTGGCCGTGATCATGGGGGTACTGGCCCTGTTCGCGGGCGGTTGGCTATTGAATCCTTCGTTAGTCGAGGGGGGGCTTGGGTTGAAGGAGCGGGCTGTGGCGATGATAAAGCCCCAGTTGCCCCTGCTGCTGGTGTCCCTGTCCGTTGTCGTGGCGCTTTCCCTGGCGGCGCTCCGATCAAATGACCCAAGGCTGACATTTCTCGGGTTTGTCAGTGTTCCGCTGTTGCTGATTACCATCAATTTCCCGGGTATTCAGCGTTTCGTCGAAAGCCGCTCATCGCGAAACCTGGCTGCAGCGATGCCCGAGGATCTTGGCAAGGACACCGACATCGCCTGCATTGAGTGCCTGCCCAACGGCCTTCCGTTTTATCTGAAGCGCTTGATCTATGTGATTACGAAGGACGGGACGGAACTCACCAGCAACTACATCCTGTTTGAGATGCACAACGACAGCAAGGAGTTGCAACGAATCATCTTGATGGATCAACTGGACGCGTGGCTGGGTCGACACAAGGCACCTGTGTTTCTGATGGCAAACGGTAAGCAACGGACCTTACTCGGGCAAATCGCGGCAAGGTACGGTGCGCGGGTGATCCCTTTGCCCTCTGGCTATGCGGCAGCGCTTCTGCCTGCGGCGGAGGCGCGCTAAACCCATGTGCGGAATTTGCGGCATTATTCGCTTAGGCCGGTTCCATGATGGACGGGACATGGCAGGGCGGGTTAAGGGTATGCTGGATGCGCTTGCGCACAGGGGGCCGGATGGTTCGCAGGTGCACGGCTTCGGTTCGGCGATGTTCGGATTCTCCCGTCTGTCAATCCGCGGACTGGCCGATGGGCAGCAGCCTTTGGTTGACGCGGAAGCCGGGGTCATGGCCGTATGCAACGGCGAAATCGACAATCACCAGGAACTTCGCGCCTGGCTGACCGGGCGTGGGCGTGCGGTCGCGGGTGCGACGGATGTCGCCGTCATCCTGCCGCTCTATCTCGAACTGGGGGGCGCCTTTGTCGAGAGGCTGGTTGGTGCATTCGCCATCGTCATTTGGGACCAGCGCGACAACAAGGTCATTCTGGCTCGGGACAGAACCGGGGAGCGCCCGCTGTTCTACTCGGTCAAGGATGAAACCGTTTTTTTTGCCTCGCAGATCGCCGCCTTGGCTCAGGACCAGGCTGTAGTCAAGCGGGCCAACCAGAGCGCGCTGTGTGACTACATGCGCGCCGGATATTTCGCTGCGCCAACCACCCCTTTTGCGGACATCGTCAAGGTCCCGCCGGCCGAAATCGTGACCATCGACCTCGACGGCGTCAGAAACGGACGCTACTGGCATTGGGAGATTGGCCAGGCTGTCGCCAGGCGGCCGTCCGAGCAGGAGTTCGACGTCATCTTCCGCGATGCCGTACGACGGCAAAGCGCGGTGGATGTCGACTTCGGCGTTTTTTTGAGCGGGGGGATCGACTCTTCGCTGATCGCCGCCGTGACGAGGCAGGTTTACCCAGACAAGCCGCTGCGCGCCTTCACCTTGCGCTTCAACGAGGGATCCTACGATGAAGGAGCCTTCGCGGAGGCGGTGGCGGCGCGTCTGGGCATTGAGTGCACGTCCGTCTGGGTCAGGCCTGGGGATCTGCCTGCCATCCTGGGGGACATGATTCGCAGTACCGGAGAGCCGCTTGCGGATCCGGCCTGGATTCCCGCGGCGTTGCTATCGCGGCGGGCGGCGCAGGAGATCCGCGTGGCATTGTCCGGCGAAGGCGCGGATGAACTTTTTGGGGGGTATCCTACCTATTTTGGGGCTGGGCTTGCCAATTCTTACGCCAAGCTCCCAGCGCGCATGCGTGGCATCATCAGGAAACGGGTTGAACGCTGGCCGCCGAGTGACAAAAAGGTGACCCTATCCTTTCTGCTGAAGCGCTTCGTGCTGGGAGAGGGTCTCAACCCGCTGGCGCGGCATCGGGTATGGACGGCGAGCATTAACCCGGATGTCATGGCAACGCTGGGATTTGCCGCTGATGCCGGCGAAATAGAAGTGGCGGGGAGCGGCAAACTGCTGGACATGCTGCAGCAGTTTGATCTCGAGCATTCCCTCGCTGAAGGTTTGCTGACCAAGGCGGACCGCGCCGGAATGCGCTTTGGCTTGGAACTGCGGGCACCGTTCCTCGATCGCGCGGTTATTGAGTTTGCTGCGACGCTGCCGGGCACGGAGCGCGTCAGGCTGTTTCAAACCAAGCGCTTTCTGAAGCGTTACGCCTTGCGCTACCTGCCAAAAGATATCGTGATGCGGAAAAAGCGCGGTTTGTCGGTGCCGCTTGCGCAGTGGTTGCGGGACCCATTGTTCGACTGGGCGCAATCCAGGTTGGATTCACCCCGGCTGAGCCACTCGGGTGTCGATTTGGCGGCGGTGCAAGTAATGCTGAACGAGCATCGGCAGCGGCGAGCCGATCACGCTAGAGCCTTGTGGACACTCATCGTGCTCAGCGAATGGCTCGCGTGGGCTGATTCATTGAACTTCCCAAATGTATCTAGCGCGTCCAGTGAGACAATGGCTTCTCTCCAACAGATCCATGCCCCACATGCAATCACAGCGGAGGCGGTTTGAGGAAAATTTACTTCGGCCTGAGAAAAGAGCGGCCCACCATCACGAAAGCGATGTCAGGGCTCTTGCTGACACTTGGCTTCCTGACCCTTGGGGTTATGCCCTTCATGCTCAGGACCGAATACCTCGCCATTCCGGAGAGCGAGTTCAGAGGTTGGCTAGCCTCGTCGGGCTATGCCGCCCCAGCAATATTTTTGCTGGCCAGTGCATTGCTCACGGCCATGGGAATGCCGCGACTGCTCTTCTGCTCCATGGCAGGCATGGTATTCGGCTTCGCATGGGGGATGATCTGGGGACAATTGGGTACCTTGCTCGGTGCTTACGGGACCTTCCTGTTCGCGCGAATGAGTGGCCGGGAATACATTTTGGGCAGGTTTCCGCGGGTCGCGGACTGGGCCAGACCCATCGAATCACGCGGCTGGATTTATGTCCTGCTAATCCGCCAACTCCCGGTAGCTGGCCTGTATAACGATATTCTGCTCGGCATCAGCCCGGTGCGGCATCGCGACTTCTGGATCGGCACCGCGCTCGGCTTTCTTCCCTTGGGCTGCGCCGCCACCCTCACGGGAGCTGGCCTGATTCAGGGCGAATCCTTGCAAATCACGCAGATGCTGGTGCTGGCAGCCTGCATAGGGTCGATTTCCACTTTTGGCTTGAAGTGGACCCTCTCCAGAATTCGCGCGCGAAGAATTTAAGCCGTCAGTCGCAGTTGGCACGCGTGTCTACTCTAGCCCACCTTAGCAACCATGCCGTCTGAGAATTTCGCTCGGGCCGTTCGCCATTACTTCCACTGCCAATCGATAGCCAGCCCTCCGGTAGCGCCAGATGCCGGGTAATTCCTTTGGCCCGCCGTCGGTTCAGCCATAGCTCCAGCACGAAGAGTCATCGACCCAACTTGATCTGTACTTTCCGCGCTTCCTTTTCTGAAGCCATACGGCCCTTCCATTAATCTATACAATTGCTTTGCACTTAACCATAAAGTTTGCATAGAAATACGTTTGATGTGGAGTATTTGTGGGTGGTTTAAATACACCATGTGGCATTCTTGCGAACCTCATAAAAATCATAAAGTTAATGATCGCAAAGGCTGGCACGAGAGCTGCTTTGTAAAGGTAGGTAACTAAATCTGGTGAAAGCGGAAATCCGGTTCATAGGCGATTCTGCTGACGGCAATCGCCTTAGGTTGACTCGCACGATTTTCACACGATATCGAATTTTCAAACAATATTTCGCCTAGCTATGGCAACAGACTACCTATGCAAACGAAGTTAAATAGTTTTGTGACGCTCATGCTGGTTGCCATGGCCATCAGTGGTTGCACTCGGGGGCACGAGGAAAAGCAGGAGCCGCCTCCAAAACTGGAGGCGACTACACCGTTTCGTGAAGATACTTCGGTAATAAAGGAGTATGTCTGCCAAATTCATGCGATACGTCACATTGAGCTTAGAGCCCTCGAACGCGGCTACATCCAGAACATATTCGTAGATGAAGGGCAGTTTGTTAAGCAGGGAAGCCCGATGTTCAAGATCATGCCGAATGTCTACCAGGCGGAATTGCTGAAGGCCAAGGCAGAGGCCAACACCGCCAACATTGAATATCTAAATACCAAGGCATTGACAGACAAAAACATAGTTTCGGTCAATGAGTTGGCGTTGGCCAAGGCCAAGCTGGACAAGGCGGATGCGGAGGTGAGTCTCATGGACACACACCTGAATTTCACCAATGTGAATGCACCCTTCGACGGGATTATGGACCACCTCGAGGTGAGGAACGGCAGTCTGGTGGAAGAAGGGGCTTTGCTAACAACCTTTTCAGATATCAGTAAGCTTTGGGTGTATTTCAATGTCCCAGAGGCAGAATACCTTGATTACAGCATGCAGCATCGGGGTAACGATAAAACAGAAGTTAGACTGAGAATGGCAAATGGCCATATATATGATCAACCTGGATTTATAGAAACGATTGAGGCGGACTTTGATAATACCGCTGGAAACATCGAGTTCCGTGCGGGCTTTCCAAATCCAGATAGGCTGCTCCGCCACGGCGAGACGGGCACCATTCTAATGACAAAGCCTTATAAAGACGCCTTGATCATTCCGCAGAAGGCGACATTCGATATCCTGGACAAAACATATGTCTATGTGATCAAGCAAGATGGCAAATTAGAGCAAAGACTCATCCACGTCGAAGCTTCCCTGCCGCATCTGTTCATCATAAAGGATGGATTGAAGGGTGACGAGACGATCCTGCTTGAAGGCTTACGTAAAGTGCATGCTGGCGAAGGCGTGGAGATCGATTTGCAGTCACCCGAAAAGGTCCGTTCAGAGCTTGAACTTTATACCGAGTAACCGTGACGGAAGTATTTAAGCGATGTTTAATGTCTTCATAAAACGACCTGTTATGGCGATTGTGCTGTCGCTGCTCTTCCTTTTTATGGGTGGTTTGGCAATTCGATCCTTACCGATATCGCAGTTTCCAGATATCGCTCCACCCCGCGTTATCGTATCACTGGCATTTCCTGGGTCCAGCGCTGACGTGCTAGTGAAGTCGTCGCTAATTACCATAGAGCGCGCCATCAATGGCGTGCCAGGCATGAAATATATTGTGTCCGATGCTACCAGTGCAGGTGAGGCGACGATTCAGATCATATTCGACCTTAGCGTGGACCCAAACATCGCGATGGTTAATGTAAAAACGCGTCTAGATCAAGTCATGAGTCGTTTGCCGAAACTCGTGCAATTGGAAGGGGTCATAGTGGAGCGTGTTCAGCCGAGCATGCTTATGTACATCAACCTATATAGTAAAGACAAGAATGCAGATGAGAAATTCTTGTTTAACTATGCTAACGTCTACGTGATACCAGAAATTCAGCGGGTTTATGGAATCGCACAGGCAAAGATTTTGGGTAGTCGCCAATATGCGATGCGTATTTGGCTGAACCCGGACCGTATGCGCGCATATAACGTGTCGACCGATGAAGTGATGGATGCTATTGCAAAGCAAAGCGTCATTGGACGGCCTGGAAGGCTTGGCCAAAGTACTGGTATTGCAGCTCAGTCTAAAGAATATGTGTTGGTGTATCAGGGGCGGTACGACAAGCCGGAACAGTATGAAGACATAATAGTTAAGGCTAATTCTAAAGGTGAAATTCTTCACCTCAAGGATGTTGCAAAAGTCGATTTAAGCAGCGAGTTTTACGACATCTACTCGGATAAGGACTCGTTTCCATCTGCTTCAATCGTTCTTAAGCAGAACTACGGAAGTAACGCGAGCAAAGTAATCGAGGACGTCAAGGAGAAATTGAATGAATTGAAGGCCTCTTTTCCGGAGGGTATGGATTATGAAATCAACTATGATGTATCGCGCTTTGTTGATGCGTCGATCGATAAGGTTCTGCACACGCTCGGAGAAGCTTTTCTTCTTGTCGCCCTGGTGGTTTTCATTTTTCTGGGTGATTGGCGGTCAACGCTAATTCCCATCCTGGCTGTACCGGTTTCCCTCATCGGCTCGTTTGCCGTGATGCAGGCATTTGGTCTCTCTATTAATCTGATAACTTTGTTCGCCCTGGTATTGGCTATCGGCATTGTGGTCGATGACGCCATCGTAGTCGTGGAAGCGGTGCACGCCAAAATGGAGGCCGAGCACTGCTCGCCATACGTGGCATCGCAAAAAGTGTTGAGTGAGATTGGTGGCGCTATCATCGCGATCACTCTGGTCATGACGTCCGTGTTTGTTCCTATCGCCTTCATGACGGGGCCGGTCGGTGTGTTTTATCGGCAGTTTTCCATTGCCATGGCCTCGTCGATCATCATTTCGGCAATTGTCGCGTTGTCGCTCGCCCCCGTGTTGTGCGCCATGATCTTGCGCAGCACCCACGGGCAACGCAGAAAAAGGACGCCGATCCGTCTTTTCATTGACATGTTCAATTATGTTTTTGAAAGGATCACAGGTCGCTATGTCAAAATTCTGGATGCGGTTGTTGCGCGTCGAATGCTCACCCTATTGGTTCTAGGCGCCTTTTCCTTCGGGATATTTTTTGTAAACAAAACCCTCCCAGCGGGATTCATTCCCGGCGAAGACCAAGGCATGATTTACGCGATCATTCAGACCCCGCCCGGCTCGACTCTGGAAGTCACGAACAAGGTTGCCAGGCAGCTTGAAGAGATTGCGAGCAAGATCGAAGGCGTCCAATCTGTATCGTCCCTGGCGGGCTATGAAGTCCTCACCGAGGGCCGTGGTTCCAATGCGGGAACTTGCATCATCAATTTAAAGGACTGGTCGGAACGCAGGGTGTCTGTGGAGGACGTCATCCACGAGTTGGAGGAGAAGACCCGCGATTTCGGAGCTGTCATCGAATTTTTCCAACCGCCTTCCGTTCCAGGTTATGGCGCCGCTTCAGGTCTGGCGCTGCGCTTGTTGGACAAAACCTCCAGCAATGATTACTACGAATTCGACAAGATCAACCAGGAATTCATGGCGGCTCTGCGCAAGCGCAAGGAATTGACCGGTTTGTTTACCTTTTACGCCGCCAACTATCCGCAATATGAACTGGTCATCGACAACAAGCTCGCCATGCAGAAGGGGGTGTCCATCGACAAAGCCATGGAGAATCTGGATATCCTCATCGGCAGTACCTACGAGCAGGGCTTTATCCGCTTCAACAACTTCTTCAAGGTGTACACGCAGGCACTGCCCGAATTTAGGCGCTTCCCCTCGGATGTCCTGAATTACTACGTCAAGAATGATGCCGGCGACATGGTGCCTTATTCTGCCTTCATGACCATGAAGAAGCGGCAGGGTCCCAATGAAATCACGCGCTACAACCTCTACAATTCCGCCGCTATCCGGGCCGAACCCGCAGCCGGATACACCACCGGTGAGGCAATCGCCGCGGTCAGGGATGTGGCCGCCCATACATTGCCGCGCGGCTATGACATCGCGTGGGAAGGTTTGTCATTTGACGAGGCGGCAAGGGGCAACGAAGCCTTAGTGATCTTCGCGGTGGTCATCGTATTCGTATACCTCGTGCTTGCAGCGCAGTACGAAAGTTTCATGCTGCCACTGGCCGTGTTGCTGTCACTCCCGGCGGGAATTTTCGGATCGTTTCTATTGCTTAAAGAGACAGGACTTGCCAACGACGTCTACTCCCAGGTTGGTTTGGTCATGCTCATCGGACTGCTCGGCAAAAACGCCGTGCTGATTGTTGAATACGCGGTACAGCGTCAAAACCAGGGTGTGTCCATCAAGGCGGCAGCCATCGAGGCGGCGAAGGCGCGCTTCCGACCCATCCTGATGACATCCTTTGCATTTATCGCCGGACTGATTCCCTTGGCGATCGCCACCGGCGCCGGCGCTGTCGGCAACCGGACGATCGGCACTTCGGCCTTGGGTGGGATGCTGTTCGGCACTATTTTTGGCGTTGTAGTCATTCCTGGCCTCTATTACATCTTCGCCAAATTGATCGAAGGGCGCCGTCTGATCAGAGGGGAAGAATTTGAGCCACTAACGGAAACCTATCATTATGGCTCGGGTGATGAGGGCGATTATGACTAAATCCATTCGAATAGCCCTATTCAGTATTCTTGGGCTGATGTTAAATGCCTGCGGTATCCCGGATCTGACATCGAAGCAGGAGGATACTCAACTTCCCGGCACCTATGGGTCGGGTGCGTCGCATGAAGGCAGTTCGGCGAACCTGAGATGGAATCAGCTATTTGACGATCCCAATTTGTTGCAGTTGATCGATGTGGCGGTCAAAAACAACAAGGAAGTCAATATAATGATGCAGCGCATTAGTGTCGCCGAAAATGAAATTCAGGCTCGCAAAGGTGCATACCTGCCATTTGTCAGCCTAGGTGCCGGCGCAGATGGACAGAAGGTAGGTCAATATACGCGCAATGGAGCGGTAGAAGAGAATTTAGATATCAAAAACGGCAAGGCCTTCCCATCATTCCTTGGGAATTTCAGTTTCGGACTGTTTTCCTCCTGGGAAATAGATATCTGGAAAAAGCTCCGTAATGCAACAGAAGTGGCACGCTTGGAATATCTTGCTTCCATGGAAGGAAGGCGCTTCCTGATTACCAATCTCGTTGCCGAGGTGGCTCAGGCCTATTACGAGTTGATAGCTCTGGATAATCAGCTTGAAAATCTAGAGAAGAATATTGAAATTCAGCAAAATGCCTTGGAGGTCGTGAAGCAGTTGCAATTTTATGCGCGTACCAATTCATTGGCCGTCAAGCGTTACGAAGCCGAAGTCGCGAAAAACACGGCCAGGAATTACGAAGTCAAACAGCAAATTACTGTCACGGAAAATAGGATAAACTACCTTCTAGGTCGAACGCCGCAAGCTATCCAGCGGCGGTCATCTGATTTTATGAACAGCAAGCCGAAGGTGCTTGCAGTGGGCATTCCTTCTCAATTGCTGAAGAACAGGCCGGATATCCGTCAGGCGGAGTTTGAATTGTCGGCAGCAAAATTGAATATCGATGTCGCCAGAGCCAATTTTTACCCTTCGTTTGGCATCAAAGCAGGTGTTGGGTTCGAGGCATTCGCCCTGAAATATTTGATCAATACGCCTGAGTCACTGGCTGCGACAATTGCAGGTGAACTGGCTGCTCCTTTGGTCAACCGTAATGCGATCATCGCGGACTACAAGAACGCGAGCGCCAAGCAGATACAAGCAGCTTATGAGTACGAACAGAGGATTATCAACGCATACACCGAAGTCAGTAACCAGCTCTCAAATATTGCAAACCTTGACAAGGATTTCGAGCGAAAGGGGTCGCAGGTGGACGCACTCACTCAGTCCATTGAAATTGCTAGCCAGTTGTTCAAATCAGCCCGCACAGACTATTTGGACGTGCTCTTAACGCAAAGAGATACATTGGAGGCAAAAAGGGAATTGATTGAAACAAAACTGAAGCAATACAGTGCTACGGTGGAGCTATACAGATCACTTGGCGGCGGTTGGCGTGATATCGAGGATATTGCCAATGTGGCCTCTGCGGAAGGCGAGGGTTCTTCAGGTCAATTGGGGCCCCGTCGTTGATCCACTAAAACCTTTTGCACTAATTTGGCGCGCGCGTTCCCTGCTTCGACTGGAGTTTGCTGCGTCAGTGGCAGTCTGACAGTCAGTGCCGCGTGTTTTCGGCGATCACGACATTTTGTCGCCACGCGTTTGAATTTGTGGTGCCCCGGATACGATTCGAACGTACGACCTTCCCCTTAGGAGGGCGTTTGAATCAATAACTTACAACAAATCACAACACCTGAAAAGCATAATATTCAGCTAGTTAGAATTGGGCTGTTGTTCTGCTGTATTGCCGAATTTTGTCCTTTTTTGCGGCTCAGTGTCCCACCAGTGTCCCATAAAAAATGAAGGTTGCGCCCCTGCAATGTCTAGCTAAGGAAATAAGTGAATAAGACCCATTTAGTACTGAATACGGTAAAGAGCCCCTTGCAGTGTCTTGCATCCGCCATTCCCGTGCCCACTGAAATTGTCATTGTAGAACTCGCACATCATAGACGTGCCTTTATTGCCGAATAGGGAAGCGGTCCCTGGGCTTCCGCCCGGCACGCTGTAGCTCGTTGCGTTACCACTAAAATTGGTTCCTCCATTCGGCCCGTAAACGGCACCATAGACGTTGCCGAAGCCCATCGAGCCACCTCGGACTAACGAATACTCGCCTTTTAGTGTCTCATTGTCTGGCATCTGAATTTCAATCGAGCCGTGCCCGGTGCCATAGGCCATAAACTTGGCCTCCAGTACTCCAGTCGTGGCGCTCAGTTCATTCGCAGGATATAACCTTGCCGTTCGAGAGCAAGCAACAAGTCCTAATGCCCATATCAAGGCAACGACAACCTGTTTGACTTTGGTTACCCCCAAAACTAAACCTCCGCTGTAATTTTTAAGGCGACCCTACCAAACGAGCGTTAAAGCGTATCCCGCCAGATTTCCTTACGATAATGGCAATTTAGGCTAGGTTCATAGGCGTCACTTAATGATGGATTGTGCTCGACCTTTATTGAAAGCAGGCGGTGACGTAAACTCATTACGGTTATATCCTCGGTTCCCAGTGTATGGATTGACGTTCCCGCGTGACGAATAATTATCGAACCGAAACGTATTTGGCGCACTTCGGACGTGTCCACCAATATATGAACCGTTATTTCGGATGTGCGGCCTTACGTATTTATCGGCATAGGCAATGGATGTGATGCTGACCAAAAATAGAAATAGTAATCCCTTCATAGCGCGCTCCAAGGCTTTTGCATCTGCTATCAATCGTCCATATCGAATGTTCGGTATTCGCCGCTTTCGTGGTCATACACCTCAACTTCAGCGCCTCTGCCTTGCCCCCTGACCGACTGTACCTCCACCTCCTTGTACTCTCCGGTGCTGTAATCAAAAATCTCGATTTCTTTCCCAGAGCGCACCAAATTTCCTTTCGGAATTTCGACATAAGCTCCCTTTTCGTAATCAAATCCATCCCAGCCAAAGGCTGAGGCGGCGGCCATTAGCAGGAAAAAAACACAAACAGTACGCATGGCAGGCCTCCAACAAGTTGCGTAGTCCCTTGCTGCAATCTAGCTGGAATCCAAGCCAGCCACCACTCTCAGCTTTGGTAATTTTTCACAGTGCAAACGTGAAAATTACCCAAACGCGGATATTCAAAGCTGTCGCTGAATTTCCCTTTGTGCCCGCCCCATCGCAGCAAGGAAAGATTCAAGCGCCCGCACCTCGGCGGCCCTTCGGCCATGTTTCTTTGCGTTGAAGCGTGTCGCCTGCTTGCCCTCATCAGTCCGTGGCCCTGTGGACTTCTCCCACGGTCGCCAGTTCCGTATAAGTTCCGATTGAAGCGCTCGCCGCTCTGGTGTCCAGCCGTTCGCCATGTGTGTATTCCAAAAGTTGGTTTGAAGATGGTTCCAAAATTTCCAGTTTCTCAGGCTGGGTGCCGTTGTTCACCTGCTGAGTCACCGCGTTGTTTTGCTGCTTGATGAACGTGGCGCGGCGCGGGTTCTTAAGGTCCGCCAGTGTGGCAAGGGTCCGCCTGCATTGGTTCTGTGCCTTCATGGCGATGCCCATATGTAGCTCAAACCTGTCTAGGTACGTCGCGTCCTGCGCCCGCATCACGGCATTGGCAAACAGGTTTTCCAGCACCTTGGCCTGACACATCAGCATTTCTTCCGCTTCGCTCAGGTCGCCATGAATGACCGACTCTGCTGAGGACTGCAATTGCCTGCCCGCCTCAAGGAAGTCGATTCCTAAGACACCATCCTCAAAGCTCGAATTGGCGTGAATGCCCATCAAGGCGTTTGCGTTCATTTCGACCGAATTGGTAACGCCCTTCGCGGCCCGCTCCTGATTGGTCTTGGTGAGCGCCTGCCGTTCTGCTTTGGCCTTTCTGCTCATGCTTAAAAACCCCGATTCAATTTTATAAACGCCCCAGGTCAGCCACAAAAGCCACAGAACCCCCTTGTTTGCCAGTCTGGACTAGGTTTTGTGGGGTTTTGTCCCGTAACTGGGTACTTCTGGAAAGTGAAAGGGGCGCTACTGCGCCCCTTCACGTGTTAAGCAGCAAGCTTGGAATCAATTCACAATAACTTTGGTAGAGCACTTCCACTTTCCAACATTCTTAACTTTGACCTTCACTTGTAGTGAAGCTTTGCTGCCAGAAAAAATCGCATCAATCTTCTTGTGTTTCTCGGTTTTAAATACTATCCCATTTTTATCAATTGGAACACTTAGGTCGAAATCCCTAAACTCATAAGGGATGGTCAGGCCCCCCTTTTTTATGGAGCCGCTTACCTTGAAGTCGGCCTGTACCGGAATCACTTGGCCTGGTAGCGAAAAAGCTAATTTTAGGACTAAGGTTTCACCTGGAATGAATGTTTGCGTTGGAACCCCTTTATCGTTGAGAACCTGGCATTCCAGGGTTTCGCTCTGGCACGGGAATGCGAGCAGACTCAGACAAACAATCGACGGCATAGCGATGCAAAATTTGACTAATGCAGAAAACTTGGCAGTCATGGCAGCTTCCTTCCAAAGTAGCTCAATTTAAGGCTTGCGAGAATCTTGCAATAGCGCCTTGAAACCCTTAGAGGATTTATAACTATTACGCTCACTTGTTTCGCCAGTTATAGTTGAAACCTGCCTTTTTTCAATTTTCTGCTGATGGCTAGCCCGAAATTACTATATGCGCCAGGAATGCCGGGGACTTCAGAATAAAAAACCAACCGAGCGTATTAACTATTAGTTTAAAAGTGACCAAATATTGACGGTAGTCAAAGGCATTCAGAGTATTTTGACCTTGCTTGCTTTCTGCTTGACTATAGTTTTCTGGTTATTGCCGCAGGCTTGACGGACTGGAAGAATTGAAAAGGGGCGCATCAAAGCGCCCCGGTCAGAATGGCGGGATTGACCTCATACACCTTGCTCGGCCTGCCGCCCTGCGGTTTGTTGGCTTGCGGCAGCGGGCGGATATAGTGCCGTTCGGTCAGCACCTCCAAGGCAGGCTGCATTTCATCAGTGCGCTTGAACCGTGCCTTGTGCGTGTAGTGACAATCGCGAAAGGTAAACGTCTGTTTGCCCTCTCGGCGCAGCCATGCCAGCACGGCGCGGCCAGCATCAAGCGCAGGGTCCGCTCCCATCAGGTCAAACGCTGCCAGGGCATGGGCGCTCAGTGCGTCCGCCATCCGTAGCGCGGCGCTCATATCCTCCAGGAGGATTTCCAGGGCTTGCGGACCTCGGAAGATATGGCGGACCACATGCAACAGCCCTGCGATGCGCGCCACCGCTCCCGGTAATTTCCCGGCCCAGTCCGTACAATGCTCATACATGCCGCCCGGCCCCATGCCAGCTTCCACGCGCAGCCAGAACGATTGCCATGCCTGGAAGGCATCAGGACTCAGATTGAGCGTATGCGGGCAGGGTTCGCCGTTGCGGTCCGTCGCCGGTTCTGCGTTCAGCATGGCATGAACGATTCCCTCATATCGCAGGCGCAAGTCCTCGGACAGCGGGCGTGTGTTTCCCGTGCGGCGGCCCAGGTTCGAAGCAGGCAAAGCGTACAGGAACCGCGCCAGCAATCCACGCCCGCGAAAGCTCGGCTTTTCGGTCAAACCGCGCAGCACATCCGGTTGCGGACTGATGCCGATAGTCAGCAAGGCACATTGCATGAACACAGGCGGGCGGCTGCCCCGGTCCACCTTGACCGCCGCCCCGGCGTGTCCCTGCAAGTAAATATCAATGTTTGGGATGCCTCCTGAGTAGCGCCCACCCATCATTTCGAACAGACCGGCCTCATCGCTCAGAATGGCCATGCGTTCGCCGTTGTCCGCCATATCCGCCCCCAGCTTTTCGGGCGTGATGTCGTCAGACCACACCTTGGGCGGCTTGGGCACATCCGGCAAACAGGCTTCCATGTCGGCAATATCCGCTTTCCACTGTTCAAACTCAGGCCCCATGGCTTTCGCGGCTGCCTTTCGCATGGCGGCTATCCGTTCACTCAGGGTCTTGTGCTCGCTTTCCGCCTGCTTGATTGCGGCATCCAGTTCCAGACGCTCCTTCTGCTCCCATGCCGTGAGGGGCGCGGTTGCCGCGTTCTTGACCGCTGTCTTGCGGCTCCCTGGCGGCAGGGCGCAGCAAGTCCAGACGTTCAACGGCTCAAAATAACCCGGCTTCACGTTCACCTGGTATTTGCCCTGGGCAGCCGCACCCAGCGCCGCCAGCACCATCAATGCGGGCAATTCCAGCGGCGTCTCCGTGGCCTCGGCCAGCCCCGACACAAATTCCTGAATGCTGCCCGGAAACACATCATCCGGCCAGCTCGGCAAGGCGGCAGGCTCCAACGGTATGGGCGCTTGCCAGTCCTCAGCGGCGCTCGCGTCCTGAGCTTGCAGCCACTCGACGGGCACCGGCGCGGAATGGGCTTTGATTGCTTCGCGGAAGGCGTTATCAAGCCTGACTTGGTCGGTTTCCGGCAGCGGGTCCAGCCCATTCCATTCCGGGCATTGGGCCTGCAACCAGTCCACCACATCACCGGCTTTCGGCAGTCCCGGCAGCGTCACACAGTACAGCTCGGGCGGCGCTTCCAGGCCTTGCAGGGCGGCGCACACGTCCATTATGTACGCTTGCCCTGGCTCATCGTTGTCGGGCAGCAGATAGGCTTTCTGATAGCCTGACAGCGGCCCCCAATCGGCCTTGCTGGCCGCCTTGCTGCCCCCTTGTGAAGTCACCGCACACAGGCCCAAGGACTGCAAAGCGGCGGCGCACTTTTCCCCCTCCACAATCAGCACATAGGCGCGGCTTTCATCCTTGGCGACATACTCCAAGCCATACAGCGGGCGCGGCTCTGGCGCAGCCCCAGCCGTGAAGCCATGCCCGTTTTTTCGCTGGAAGAAGGGAACCACCTCCTTCCCGTTCGTGCCCTGGTAGCGCCCGACAACACCCAACGGCGCACCATCGGCGGCGCGATAGGTCCAGGCGTGAAGCAAAGGCTTTCCGTTGAATCGGTCAGGTATGCCGTGCATGTCACACCCCCCATTCATCGGCCAGCTTGGTTAGGGCATCTTGAAAACTCAGCCCCTCCCGTTGCTGGACAAAAGCCACAATATCCCCGCCCTTGGCTCCACATGCGAAGCAGCAGAATGCCCCGGTTTCCAGATGAACCCGAAAGGAACCGGCTCGCCCATCGGCGTGGAACGGGCAAAGACCACCGTCCACCCATCCCCACGCCTTGCGGCGGGGTTCGGCATGTCGGGCAGTTCAGCAGGGTAGAAGGACCGGGGCAGAACCCCGGCCTTGATGGTTACAGCTTCCAGGCGGCGCTTCATTGCCACCTCCAAGCCAACAAGACCAGCGTCGCCAGAAATAGCACGACCTCTGGTAAAATGGGCGCTACGTGAATCAGGAACCAATCCATATCACGCCCCCGCCCTATCGCCACGGGCGGCCCCCGCCGCCCCGGCATCTTCAGGCTTCCAGCCACGCGGAAACCAATAGTGCGCCACGCGGCGCATATCCAAATGCGTTTGAATGGGCCAGCCTTTCTTCCGCAGGTAATGAATAACCGCCGCTAAACGCCAACCGCATCCCATGTTAATCAGAGTTTCATGGGTCAAATCAATTCGGCGTAACAGCAGGTCCGCCACAACGTGGCAATATTTCTGAGCGTATGCACTCATTTTGCCCTCCCATTCTGGCGGTCAATCCAGGCGAAGAAGGCAGATTCGTCGATTAAGACCTTTCGGCCAATGCGCACTAAAGCGGAATCCAAGCCATTTGTCTTGGCATTGAAAATCAGATTACGGAGGGAGCCTTGAGTAAAGGCAGGGTGCCGTTCAGAGAATTGCCGAACGGTTAAGAGACTTTTCGCAAGAACAAGATTCATTTTAATACCTGCAATTTGTTGCACAAATCCGCCGAATTCGCTCCGGCGTTGCAGACATTAAAAGCGCGATTTTTTCCATACTTTCCGCACGCGGAAATGCGGAAGCTTAGCGGGGAAGCTTAGGAGGGAAACTTCGTGATTTATTTTGCTTGACAGCTTTTTTCCTTATCTGCTCTCCTGAATTCGCTAACCTTTGTCTGAATGGTTTTCTTTCTCCATTCCCCTGAGGTTCCACCACTGGTTTTCCAACTAATACCAGCCTCTTTCCCAGTCTCCCACCAATCAACTATTGGGCTTCCCTTTACATTTTTATATCTTCTGAGGATTCTAAAAAATTGGGCTCCTGTGGGTTTTTCATGCTCTTCCCAGATATCTCGCAACCATCGGTTAATTTCCGTCTGGCGTTTTTCTTGTCTTGTGATTTCGTCCGACTCGCGGGACACTGCATCGCCGTGCGATTCCAGCCTAAGCTCTTCAAGCTCCAGCGGTATTTCATAACCCTTTGAGCGCACCCATCTCACATAGCTACAAGGGTCTATTGTATCTAGCAGTGTTGGATAGCCCTTCTCATGCATAGGCATTTTCCCAGCTTTGATACTGCCTTCAGCAAGCTCCCATATTTTCTTGAACTCCTCATAAACCTGTTGTTCTTCTTGTGACTTACAACGACCGCTATACTGGTCAGGGGTTGGCCTGGCTTCAACGCCAAGCGTCAGTAAAATAGCGCGTTCAATCGTCCATAGGTCAGCCTTGGCCCATGTCACGTAGTCGGCTTTTTGGAGTCGCGTATGATTTGGTGCTAAACCAGCCCCTTTCGGCACAGAACCAACAGGCGGCGGCGCTTTTGTTATGTTGTTCTGGGTTGAGTCTTGAGTATGTTGCTTAGCCTCATCCAGAAATTTGAATATCGGGTCATGCTCACGATTTAGGGGGCTTATCCACCCTTCCTGCTTAGCGAGAAAGAAGAATTCAACCGGGGACACCAAGTAAACTCGGACGTCGGCATCCTTGTCGAATTCCTTTGGCAACAAACCTTTTTCAACCCACTCCTCCGCAATTTTTTTGCGTTCATCGTGCTCCTTGTCGAAAATATCCTTCTCAGATGCACTGTAGGGGTAAGGCTCCATCGGGGAAGGCATCGACAGCCATAAACCATCCTCTATCGAAATGCGACGTTTGGTTAGCCAGTATTCCCAATTTATATTATTTGGCTCAGCAGTCTCATAAAGACGCACCCCATGCATGAGCCCTCTCTTTTGCATTTCTGTAGGCAAGGGGCGGCCATCATTAAGCCACTTTACTAACGGGTTGCGCTCGTCGTCGTTTATAGTCTCATCAGCCATAATCAAACCTCCTTCGTTTGATGCTGGTTAGGGCACCGGGGCGGCGGCAACCGTCCCGGCGTCTGGTAACTAGGTTTTGTGGCTTTTGTGGCGCAGTTCGGCTATCCGAAAATCTTGGAGTTCATCCGTTCAACCACGCTGGAAACATGCGCGTCGGACAGGTGGGCGTAGCGCTTCACCATTTGCAAGGTTTTATGGCCCAAGGTTTCGGCAATTTCCGCCAAGCTTGCACCGTTCATGGCTAGATATGACGCGGCGCTATGACGTAGGTCATGGAAGCGAAAATCATGAATCTCTGCCCGTTCTATGGCGACTTCCCAAGGTTGGCGAAGGTCTATGGGTTCGTTTGGGTCTGACTTGCCGGGAAAAAGCAAATCGGTATCCAGTCGCCGCACCTTGGCAAGCTCCCGCACACAGTCCAATGCGTGACCCACTAAGGGAACTACGCGCCTCTCGCCATTTTTGGTTAGATGTAGCGTGATTTTCGCGGCGGCCATGTCTACCACCCCCCAGGCGCGATGAAGCGGCGGGATTTTGGGCTCCCTCCAATACAGGCCTAATATTTCTCCTTGGCGCATTCCAGTTGACAGCGCCAACACCACGGCAGGATAAAGCGCCGCGTTCGATGACTCGCGGCAAGCGGCCAGCAGGGCAGCGCGTTCTTCGTCGGATAGGTAGCGTACGCGGCCACGAGGTGCGCTTGGCCTTTTCACTTTTCGCATTGGGGAATCGTCCAGCCATCCCCATTCATTCACTGCTAGGGTCAGCGCAGCACCAAGGGCATTCATATAACTGGTAACCGTCGCCGCCCCTCTCGGCTTTCCTCTGGGCGTTGTTTCGCTCGACAGCTTGTCACGGACCGAAACAATTGCGGCGGGCGTAATGTCTGCCAACAAGGCATGACCTAGCTCATCCTTCCAGCGGTTAAGGTTGGTCGTTTTTTTCTTCTGCTCCTTCGGTCTTTCGGTAGGCAAGACGTCCCGCATATACCTGTCGATAAGTTCTCCCAGAGTGTGGCGTTTGGCTTCTGCCGTTTTGAAGTGACGGCCCTCCCTAATTGCGGCCTCGGTCTGTTGCGCCCACTTCTTGGCATCGGTCAATCTGGTGAAGGTTTCTGATTGCACTGGATAGCCTTTCAGGCGGACCTTTACCCGGTAACTGGTCTTTCCGTCTTGTGTCTCACGCTTCTCGATGGTTGCCATGTTCGCCGCTCCTTTTACCCTGTCAATAGACTACGACAAGGCACGAAAAATGGCGACATCCCCTTATTAATGGGGCGAAGTTGTTTTATAAAGCAATGAAAATAAATGGAAGATATGGCTGTTATGGGTAATTTGGGACACTCATGGGGCAGCTCGGCTCAAAATTGGGTGCTTTGAGGTTGCTCCTCCGGCTGGGGTAGGGGGGTATCGATTGAACAAATTGTGCCCAAGCGGGTGGGCAGGGAAGGGCGCGTATTGTCGCCTTTTGTTGCTGGTGACTGTCCCACCAGTGTCCCGCAGGCAATAAAAAAGCCTTGGGCTTTCGCACAAGGCTTTGATATTTATGGTGCCCCGAATACGATTCGAACGTACGACCTTCCCCTTAGGAGGGGGACGCTCTATCCGACTGAGCTACCGGGGCGTGCGCAGGATTCTAGCATCGGTGATCCGCACCATCCACCACCATCAAAAGCACCCCGGATTGCGGCCGGCTGATCTGCGTTTCGCAAGGTTGCTGCAGCAATCGGGTTGCTCCGATGAGGGCCGCCGGTGAGTCGATTTTCCGGCATCGAGCCATTTCAAATTTCGGTGGGTAAATTTCATCGTGTCAGGCTATAATTCGCTGTTTTGTTCAACAGCGTTTTCGTTGCCCAACCCTAGGTACAATCATGACGGATCTGTCACTTTACAGAAACATTGGTATCTTCGCCCATGTGGATGCCGGTAAGACCACCACGACCGAGCGAATTCTGAAGCTCACCGGTAAGATTCATAAGATCGGCGAGGTTCACGACGGCGCGGCTACCACCGACTTCATGGAGCAGGAACAAGAGCGCGGCATCACCATTCAGTCCGCGGCGACGACCTGTTTCTGGAAAGATCACCGCTTCAACATCATCGACACGCCCGGCCACGTGGACTTCACCATCGAAGTCTATCGCTCGCTGAAGGTGCTGGACGGTGGGATCGGTGTATTCTGCGGTTCGGGCGGCGTTGAGCCGCAGTCGGAGACCAACTGGCGCTACGCCAATGATTCCGAAGTTTCCCGCGTCATCTACGTCAACAAGCTGGACCGTATCGGCGCGGACTTTTTCCGCGTGGTCAAGCAGATCAAGGATGTCCTGGGGGCTTACCCGCTGGTCATGACCTTGCCCATCGGGCGCGAGGAGAGCTTTGTCGGCATGGTCGAACTACTGACTCGCAAGGCCTGGATCTGGGACGAATCCGGCGACCCGATGAAGTACGAGATCAAGGACGTGCCCGCCGACATGGTGGACGACGTCGAAAAATGGCGCGCCGATCTGGTCGAGAAGGTCGTCGAGCAGGATGACGATGTCATGGAGAAGTACCTGGAAGGCGAAGAGCCGGATGTCGATACGCTCAAGCGTCTGATCCGCAAGGGCACCATCAAGTTGGACTTCTTCCCGACCTACTGCGGTTCGTCTTTCAAGAACAAAGGCGTGCAGTTGGTGCTGGATGCCGTTATCGACTACCTGCCGAACCCGACGGAAGTGAAGCCGCAGCCTGAGGTCGATCTGGAAGGCAACGAAACCGGCGAGTACGCCACCGTCGATCCGGAGCGTCCACTGCGCGCATTGGCTTTCAAGATCATGGACGACCGCTATGGCGCGCTGACCTTCGTGCGCCTGTATTCGGGCAGGATGGAGAAGGGCACCACTGTTCTGAACACCTTTACGGGCAAGACCGAGCGCATTGGCCGTATCGTCGAGATGCACGCCAACAACCGCAACGAACTGGATTCCGCACAGGCTGGTGACATTGTGGCGGTGCTGGGCATGAAGAACGTGCAGACCGGCCATACCCTCTGCGATCCGGATCAGCCCGCGACCCTGGAGCCCATGGTCTTTCCCGATCCGGTTATCTCCATCGCCGTTTCCCCCAAGGACAAGGGTTCCAATGAGAAGATGGGTGTCGCTCTGGGCAAAATGGTTCAGGAGGATCCTTCTTTCCATGTGGAAACCGATCAGGAAAGCGGCGAAACCATCCTCAAGGGTATGGGCGAACTGCACCTGGACATCAAGGTGGACATTCTCAAGCGTACCCACGGCGTGGAAGTGAACGTCGGCAAGCCGCAGGTGGCCTATCGCGAAACCATCACCAAGCGCGTCGAGGACGGCTACACCCACAAGAAGCAGACCGGCGGTTCCGGTCAGTACGCCAAGATTGACTACATCATCGAGCCGGGCGAACCCGGCAGCGGTTTCACGTTCGAGTCCAGCGTGACCGGCGGCAACGTGCCGCGTGAGTTCTGGCCCGCGGTTGAGAAGGGCTTCAAGGGCATGCTGGGCAAGGGCGTTCTGGCAGGGTATCCCTGCGTGGACCTGAAGGTGAACCTGACCGACGGTGGCTTCCACCCGGTTGACTCGTCCGCCATTGCCTTCGAAATCGCCGCGCAGTCGGCATTCCGCCAGACGGTGCCGAAGGCGTCTCCGCAGTTGATGGAACCGATCATGAAGGTGGATGTGTTCACCCCGGATGCTCATGTGGGCGACGTGATCGGTGACCTGAACCGCCGCCGCGGCATGATCAAGTCTCAGGAAGCGGGTGTCACCGGTGTCCGTATCAAGGCAGAGGTGCCGCTTTCCGAGATGTTCGGCTACATCGGCGATCTGCGCACCATGACCTCGGGGCGTGGCCAGTTCTCCATGGAGTTCTCGCACTACATGCCATGTCCGAAGAACGTGTCCGACGTGGTCATCAAGGAAGCACAGGAACGCGCTGCCGCGAAAAAGTAAGGCCCTTCAAGGGGCCGGAGAACTTCCGGCCCCTTCAGTTTCTTCAAGCAAGGCCGCTGTGGCCGGCTCGTCCGTTTCGACGAGTCGGCTGCCGCGGCCTTGTTTTTTTTCTGTCAGTGAGTCGCGAGCAGAAATTTTTTCGCGAGTGTGCGCTGTTACTGTCGGGCGATTCTTGCCATCCATTGTGAAAATTGTGGCATATGCCACAGTCACTTGCGTTTTTGGTGTCTAGCCAAGGCAGACGCCTGGTGGATTCTTGAGGGGCTGGTGCCGAGTTTTTCTTATAGGAAAAACATTTGCTTATGCCATACTCGAGCGCTGAAGGGGGGGCGAACCGGTCGTCAGGAACGTGTGCCTTTGCTGGAAATGACCAATTAAACCATGTGATTTGCCATGAGTATGGCTGGAGTCAGGGCATGAAGACCTATGCCACAGTGTTTCTTTTACTTTTGTCGGCCTTGTTAACGGACGCGTCAGCGGCTGTTGTCGAATTAGTGGGCGCCAAGGTAACGTTCCGCTTTGAGAGCGCAAACACGGGCTCGTTCCAAACCTGGGGCATTGCCACAGACGATCAGCAGCAGGATCAACTTCGCTTTGTGCCGACGGGTTTCAAAGCCACTTCTCCGGTGGATGTCACGCCTGCAAGTGACGGCATTGGACTTCGTAGCAAATCTGAAGAACTGGTGGTCACCGTGATCGCCAATCCCGGCTATGTCTTGAGTGGCGCTTCGTTATTGCAGAAAGGAAGCTACCAACGCTGGGGACTTGATAGCACTATCTTGAGCAATACGGCGGTGTCTGTTTCGGGCTCTTTTACTGTCGGCTCCGACCAAAAGGCGATTGATCTGGAGGGCGATCTGACCGACGGAAGTGTGGGGATGGATTTGCCATCGGCATCGCTTTGGTCGGTGAATCTGTCGTCCGATACAGGGGCAGCGCCCAGCTTGATCGTGAAGGTGTCTTCGACGCTGTTTGCCTTGAGCGCAGCCCCCTTCGGGCAAGCGCTGGCAACGATCCAGAACGACCTAACGCAAATTACCGCTCTGGCGCTGCCGGTACCGCTTCCGGCAAGCTTTCCGCTTTTTGTCACGGCATTACTGGCGGTCGTGCTGATTGCCCCGGCCGGCGTTCGCAATCGCCGCTAACCTACCGCGACATCTCGTTCGCCTTCTGACTGATCAAAACCTACCTGCCTTTGACGCTTGCCGACGCTCAGTGTGGCAATGCGAGCGTCGAAGGTAGCCCGGTTCAAACTTCCAAGACCAATCTAACCGGATCTTCCAGCAATTCCTTGATAGTGAACAGGAAGGAAACGGCTTCGCGCCCGTCTATGAGACGATGGTCATAAGAGAAGGCCAGATAGATCATGGGGCGTATCACGATCTGGCCGTCTTCTACCACCGGCCGTTCCTTGATGGCGTGCATGCCTAGAATCCCACTCTGTGGGGGATTCAGGATCGGGGTTGAGAGCATGGAGCCGAAGATGCCGCCATTGGTGATGCTGAAAGTGCCTCCGGACAATTCCTCGTAGCTGAGTTTTCCGTCGCGCGCCTTGCGGGCGAAATCTACCACCGCTTTTTCGATCGCGCCGAAACCCAGCGTATCCGCGTTGCGCAGAATGGGCACCACCAGCCCGCGGTCGGTGGAAACCGCGAGACCTATGTCGTAGTAGTCGTGGTAGACAATCTCGTCGCCCTCGATGGAGGCATTGATGATGGGATAGCGCTTCAGCGCTTCCACCGTCGCTTTGACGAAAAACGACATGAAGCCCAGCTTGACCTTGTGTTCCTGTTCGAAGCGCGCCTTGTAGGCATTGCGGATCTCGAACACTTTCTGCAGATTGACTTCATTAAACGTCGTCAGCGTCGCCGTATTCTGCTGTGACTGCAGCATGCGCTCGGCGATGCGCGCCCGCAATCGGGTCATGGGTACGCGCCGCTCGCGTGAGTCCGAATTGGCCAAAGGCGTTGAAATTGGTGCGGGCGTCCTTGGTTCCTCTGCAATTGGTGGCGACTTGCGCGATTCGAGAAAGTCCAGGACGTCCTGCTTGGTCAAGCGTCCGCCCTTTCCCGCAGCCGGGATCTGTGACGGGTCGAGCCCATGCTCGGTGAGCAGCCGCCTCACGGCCGGACTGACTGGCTGGGGCAGGGTGACGCGCGGCGATTCCGCCGCCGCCGCTGCGGCAGCAAAGGCTTGGGGCGTCGGTGACGCTTGCAATGGCGCCATCGGTGGTGGCATCTCGGAGGCGATGGCGTCCAGGGCCGTGTCAAGTAGGGCGAGGATCGCACCTGCCCCCACGACGGCACTTTTTTCGCACTTCACTTCGGCCAAGATGCCATCGTCCGGTGCGGGCACATCCAGCACGACTTTATCGGTTTCCAACTCGACCAAGGTTTCACCCTTGCCGACCTTCTCGCCGGGGCGCTTGTGCCATTGTAGGACAGTAGCGTCTTGAACGGATTCCGGAAGGTTGGGTACTGCGACTTCAATGCGCATGGTCTGATGTCCTAACGGGTGAGGCTGGGTTCCGCGAAAAACGCTTCCTCCAGCAACTGCTTCTGCTGCGCCAAATGCCGACTGAACTTGCCCACGGACGGTGCCGCGCAATTGGGTCGTCCCGCGTATCCGAGGGTAAACCCAGGATTGCTCAAACTCAGGAAACGGTGCCTGATCTGGTGCCAGGCACCCTGGTTCTCGGGCTCTTCCTGGCACCAGATCAGCTCCTTGAGATTGGTGTAGGGATCGAGCGCTTCGGCGAAGTCATCGAGCGGGAAAGGGTACAGTTGTTCGATCCGCAAAATGGCAACGTGCCTGATGTTTTCTCGCCGCCGCATTTCCAGAAGATCGTAATAAATTTTGCCGCTGCATATTACCGCACGGGTAACCTCTTTGGCAGGCAGGGCCTCGGTTTCGCCGATCACGGTCTGGAAGCGGCCAGTGGCCAAATCGCTTAAGGAGGAAACGGCCAGTTTGTGCCGCAACAGACTCTTCGGCGTCAGCGTGACCAGGGGTTTGCGATAGGTGCGCAGAATCTGGCGGCGCAGCAAATGGAATATCTGCGCGGGCGTAGTGGGCACACAGACCTGGATGTTCTGTTCGGCGCAGAGTTGCAGGTAACGCTCCAGGCGCGCCGATGAGTGTTCGGGGCCCTGGCCTTCGTAGCCGTGGGGCAACAGCATGACCAGTCCGCTGAGGCGCCCCCATTTGGTTTCACCGGAGGTGATGAACTGATCGATAACAACCTGTGCACCATTGGCGAAGTCCCCGAACT
Organism: Methyloterricola oryzae; assembly: GCF_000934725.1. Lineage (NCBI taxonomy): Bacteria > Pseudomonadati > Pseudomonadota > Gammaproteobacteria > Methylococcales > Methylococcaceae > Methyloterricola > Methyloterricola oryzae. The sequence goes on along the minus strand of NZ_JYNS01000007.1, from coordinate 44,656 downwards.
GCGCCTCCCAGATGATCAGCGTGTCGGGTTCCGTGGTGCTGTAACCATACTCGAAGCCCAGCACCCCCTCCTCGGACAGCAGTGAGTCGAAAATCTGGAAGCGACCTTGATTGGGCGCCAGATGCTGGAGGCGGATCAGGGCATCGCCATTTTTCTGGTCATAGAGGATGGCGTGACGATGGAAAAACGTGCCGCGCCCCACGTCCTGCCCGCTGAAGCGGATATGATGACCCTCCATCAGCAAGGTGGCATAGGCCAGGTTCTCGGCGAAGCCCCAATCAACGGACGTATTGCCTTCCGCCATTTTTCGGCGTGCTTCGATGATCGCGGATGCGCGCGGATGCAGTTCGAACCCGGGCGGAATCCGCAGCAAGGCATTGCCGGCGGAAATCAGCTGCTCCATGTGCACGGCCGTTTCGCAGGGCTCTGTCCATTCCTTGCCGATGAAGCGATCCCAGCGGGTCCGTGCGTAGTTGGTGGTATCGCGCAGGGTGGCGCGCAAGGCGACGCCCTGGTTCTCCAGGCGATGCTGATAGGCTTCGTCCAGGCTGCTGACTTCCTGATCGTGAACCACGCCTTCCGCGACCAGACGGTCCGCATACAGCTTGCGAACGCTTGGATGGTTCCGGATGTAGGAGTACATCAAGGGTTGGGTAACGGCCGGTTCATCCACTTCGTTGTGGCCATGCCGGCGGTAGCAGATCAGGTCGATTACCACGTCCCGCTTGAATTTCATGCGGAACTCGACGGCGAGCCGGGTGATATAGATGACCGCCTCGGGGTCGTCTCCGTTTACATGGAACACCGGCGCCTGAATCATGTTGGCCACGTCGGTGCAGTAGAGTGTTGAGCGCGCGTCGAAGGGGTTGCTGGTGGTGAAACCGATCTGATTGTTCACTACGACGTGTATTGTGCCTCCCGTGGTGTAAGCCCGGGTCTCCGACATATTGAGGGTCTCCATCACCACGCCCTGACCGGCAAAAGCCGCGTCGCCGTGGATTAGTACCGGCATCACCGCCGTTTCACCGTCCTCCGGCCAGCGGTCCTGGCGCGCGCGCACGGAGCCTTCCACGACCGGATTGATGACTTCCAGGTGCGAAGGGTTGAACGCCAGGGCCAAGTGCACTGGGCCTCCGGGGGTCTCCACGTCAGAAGAGAACCCCATGTGGTATTTCACGTCCCCGGTGCCATTGGGACTTGGGTCGTGGGTGGCGGTTTCCTCGAACTCCTGGAACAACAGACTGGGCTTCTTACCCATGATGTTGACCAGGACATTCAGGCGTCCGCGGTGGGCCATGCCAATGACGATTTCGCGGGTACCTTGCTCGCCGGAGCGCTGGATGAGTTCATCCAACAGGGCAATGAGGCTTTCTCCTCCCTCGAGAGAGAAGCGCTTCTGTCCCACGTATTTGCGGTGAAGGTACTTTTCTATGCCCTCGGCGGCCACCAGCAATTCCAGGAGCCAGTGCTTTTCCTCCGGGCTGAGTCGAATACGTGCCCGAGAACCTTCCAGCCGACGCTGTATCCATTCGCGCAGTTCCGTATCCACGATGTGAGAGTACTCCGCACCGATGCTGCCGCAGTAGGTCTCATGCAGGCGTCCCAAAATCTCACGCAACGGCTGCTTCTCCGCATTGCGAAGGATGTCCACGTAAAACAGCGAATCCATGTCATGCGCACCCAGCCCGTGAGTCCTGGGGTCAAGATCGCGGATGAATGGTGGTGCAGTTAGTTTGAGTGGATTGTTGTCCGCCGCTTGGTGACCGCGGGTACGGTATTGGGCAATCAGGCGATCTACCGCTGCCTGCTTACGCAGCGCCAGGCTCAGCAGTTCGGCCGAGGGTAGGGACGTAGCGGGCGTGGGTGGCGCGAAATCCTCAGGCGCCTGCATGGACGAAAATTTGTCGCGCCAGGAAGGATCGACGGAATTGGGATCCAGCAGATAGTTTTCGTACAGCTTCTCAAGAAAACCTGCATTGTCCTCGGTAAAGGCGGAGGACTCCTCAAACAGTTGCAGTTTGTTCATCGTTTCTTGGTTCTAGAGTCCTGGCAACCGCATCAACGTGTTAAGGATATTTGCTTTTTTAGTGTTATCCAAGCAATTCCGTAGGTTGAGGAGGTTAATAATTCCTTGCGGCCGAGTTGAATACGCGGTTCTTGTGTTTGCCTCGGCCATTGCTAAACTCCGGAGCACCCAACCCATAGACATGACTCGAGTTCGAATGTTCGACGGACTGATAGCCCGCCTCCCAATTTATGACCGTTCCCTCGGAATCTATGGCTATGAGTTGAAGCTTTGCAGCGGTAATGCATGGCGTGCCGGTGTCGGGGATGATCCTGCGTGTTTGGCGGCGTCACTGGTGGATGCATCCAGAGACCTGGCGCTGGAATCCATCGTAGGGGACAACGTAAGCTTGATCCGTTTGCCTGCGGAACTCTTGCCCTGCTGCGAGCATGTGGCCTGGCCGCGCAACCGCCTGGTGTTTGCGCTGCCAGAGTCGGCAATCGCAGACCCGGAAAGCGCGAGGCTCATCGGCGAACTTGCGAGCCAGGGGGTGCGGATTGCGGTGGACAACCTGACCCAGAGTCTGAGTGCGCTGCAAAAAGAGGCCGGATTCATATCGCTGTGCAGCATGGAAGCGGGTGCGACAGGTGGCTTTAGCCAGCTCACAGCGGCGCCGCCACCGCAACGCAGGCCCCATTTTCTGGTTCGCGCATTGGAAACCGCCGACCAGTACGATTACTTCCAGCGGCTCGGTTTCGATTTCTACGAAGGCTCGTTTTTCGTGCATCCGCGGCTGATCCACGGGACCGAAATTCCCGCCGACCGGCTATCCGCGCTCAAACTTCTTAGCTATCTGCAAGACCCTGAGGTGGGGATCAGGCAGGTCGAGGAGATGGTCAGTAACGACGTCACCCTCAGCTACAAGTTGCTGCGCCTGATCAATTCAGCCTACTTCGGCATGCCCCGGCAAGTCGAGTCCATCAAGCGTGCCGTCGTCTTCTTCGGTCTGCAGCGCATCAAGAATTGGGTGAGCGTGGCCCTGGTCAATGCCATCGAGTTTAGGCCGCGAGAATTGATGAACATGGCGCTGGTACGGGCCAAGACCTGCGAGACGATAGCCCAGAACCTGGGGCGCGAAGCCACGGAGTCCTACCACATTGCCGGCCTTTTCTCGCTGCTGGACGCCATCATGGACGCGCCCATGGCCTACATTCTGGAAAAGCTGCGCCTGCACGACGAGATCAATCAGGCCTTGCTGCACGGGGCGGGCCCCATCGGTGAAGTGCTACAGTTTACGCTGGCTCTCGAGCGGGGCGCTTTTGATGAAGTGGGCGGTAAAGGCATAACCGCGCAAGCCGCCCCATTACAATGCTATATCGACGCGATCACCTACGCCTCGGAGATTGGCAAGCAACTGCGCTGAACTGCCTTCGGTTGTGGGTTAGCGTTTTGCGCGCGTAGGCCTGCCATCCTTGGGCAGTCCCGTATGCTGAGTGCGGAAGGACAGGGCCTTGCGACTGACGCGCTTGCCTTCACCTTCCTCGCCCGTTCCTACCGGTTGAAACCGGGGCACCAGATGGTGCTTGCCGTTGCCTATCAGGTCGGCACGGCCCATGCGCTTGAGCGCATCCCGCAACAATGGCCAGTTATTGGGATCGTGGTAACGGAGAAAAGCCTTGTGCAAGCGCCGCTGCTTCATTGAGCGGGGCACGGGGACCGGCTCGCTGACGCGCGTGACCTTATGCAGGGGGTTCTTGCCCGAATGGTACATGGCAGTCGCGGTCGCCATAGGCGAGGGCAGGAATGCCTGTACCTGGTCGGCACGGAAGCCATTGCGCTTGAGCCAGAGCGCGAGATTGAGCATGTCCTCATCGCTGGTTCCGGGATGTGCCGCGATGAAATACGGGATCAGGTACTGCTCCTTGCCTGCTTCGCGGGAATACTTGTCGAACAGCAGCTTGAAGCGGTCGTAGGTGCCGATACCCGGCTTCATCATCTTTGAAAGCGGCCCGGGTTCGGTATGCTCCGGGGCGATTTTCAGATAGCCGCCCACATGATGGGAGGCGAGTTCCTTGACATACTCAGGCGAAAGCACTGCCAGATCGTAACGCAGGCCTGACGCGACGAGTATCTTCTTGATGCCCGGAATTGCGCGGGCTCGGCGGTACAAGCGAATCAGCGGGCCGTGGTCAGTGATCAGGTTCTTACACACGCCGGGGAAGACGCAGGAAGGACGGCGGCAGCTTGCCTCGATGTCAGGGCTCTTACAGGTCAGCCGGTACATGTTGGCAGTGGGGCCGCCCAAGTCCGAAATGATGCCGGTGAACGCGGGCGATATATCCCGGATCGCCTCGATTTCGCGGATGATGGAATCCTCCGAGCGGCTTTGAATGATACGGCCCTCATGCTCGGTGATGGAGCAAAAGGTGCATCCGCCAAAGCAGCCGCGCATGATGGTGACCGAGTGCTGGATCATCTCGAAGGCTGGGATCTTTGACTCCTCATAGGAGCGGTGCGGCAGGCGGCTATAGGGCAAGCCGTAGACGCCGTCCATCTCCGCCGTGGTCAGTGGAATCGGCGGCGGATTCAACCAGACGTCACGGTCGCCGTGACGTTGCACCAGGGCGCGGGCGTTGCCAGGGTTGGTTTCCTGGTGCAGGACCCGGGACGCGTGGGCATACAGCACGGCATCATCCCGAACTGCTTCAAAGGCCGGTAGGCGAATGACGGTGCGCTCTCGCTGCGTCAGCGCTGAAATGTGCCGAAAACGGACTGGCTTGTCGCCGGGTGTCAGCGATGCGTCCTGGGCGACAGGGGCACAGGCAGGCGGCTCGGCCGCGTATGGGTTGCCTGGAGGGGCGACAAGGCCTGGCTCATCCACGCGGCTGGAGTCCAGTTCATGCCAATCTGCGGGTAGGCCCTTAAGCATGAACGCGGTACCGCGGATGTCGGTCAATGCCTCAACGGATTCCCCCTTGGCAAGCCGGTGCGCGATTTCGACCACCTGTCTCTCCCCATTCCCATAGACCAGCAGGTCGGCCTTGCTGTCCACCAGGACTGAACGGCGAACCTTGTCCGACCAGTAATCGTAGTGAGCGATGCGCCGGAGGCTGGCCTCGATGCCTCCAAGAACGATGGGTACATCCCGGTAGGCCTCTCGGCAGCGCTGCGCGTAGACCAGGACGCAGCGGTCAGGACGCTTGTCTGCTTCTCCGCCGGGGGTATAGGCATCGTTGGATCGAATGCGGCGGTCCGAGGTATAGCGGTTGACCATGGAGTCCATGTTGCCGCCTGTGACCCCGAAAAACAGGTTTGGGCGGCCCAATCTCTGAAAATCCACGGCACTGTGCCAGGCCGGCTGGGCAAGGATGCCCACGCGAAAGCCCTGGGCTTCCAAAAGCCGCCCGATCAGGGCCATGCCAAAACTCGGGTGGTCTACGTAGGCATCGCCGGTAACCAACACGACATCGCACGAGTCCCAACCCAGCGTATCCATTTCGGCTCGGCATGTAGGCAATTGCGGAGCAATGCCGAAACGCTTTGCCCAGTATTTGCGGTAGGAGAATAGGTCTGGGGCGCTCTGCATGATGGTTATGGTGGATCGACGAAGTCTCATTTTAACCCAATTGATCTGCCGAGGCGGCTCCAAGCTGTTGAGTCGGGTCGCAGGATGGAGTGCGCCGCGGATGACTCATTCCGCCACAACAGGGTCCGCGCGGATTGGAAGCCCGCGATCGTGTGCCAGTCGGTCGCATGTACTCCGGATTGGGAGGCGCGCGGGCGATGTGGAAATTTGGGGTGGACAATAAAAAATTTAAAGTTTCAGAAAATTGAACAATCGAATTGTGCCCGCAAACGCGGTGGCAGATGCCCTGCAAACTGTGTCAGCTAGCGGTCTTCACCCTTTTTGCTGAATGTCAAATTTGTGCCGCAGTTCACATTTGCAATTCAAAAATTAGTGTCTATGCTCAAAAGGCATGTAACTATCTATGTGATTTCTAAAGAAATTTCGTAAGAATGGTTATTACGGAAGCAGTCCTTCGGGGTTTGGCCGCCGGCTGGAGGCCATGCAGCAGTGGTCGTTGAGTCGATGTCCAGGGGGTGTTGCTTGTACTCGGTGAAATCACTCGCAAATTGCTTTTCCAGAACTGGATAAATAGGAGCTTTAGCATGAAATTTGCCTATTCAGTCGTTTTTTTGGTGCTGGCGTTTACTTTGTCGATATTCAGCAGCGACAGCTACGCTGCGATTCCGCCAGAGGGGTTTCCGCGTTTCTTCTCTTCGGTGACGGTGGATCTCGATCCATATGGCAGTGACGGCGGCTTCACCCTCACTGCAAAAAACAAGGCTGGAGGGGAGTTCTATTTCGCCATGCTCGACGGCGGGACTCAGTACACCGTCTACAACGGTGGGTTCGAATTGGTTGCCAACTTTAACAGTTCCTCGGATTTTGTCGGGGGGAGCGTCGCTATCAGCGGCCTGCTGTGGCCTGCGGAACTGCCTCCGCCGAGGTCTGGCATCTCCGATAATCTCTTTTCTGCGGATCTGGTGGAGGCCGATGCTAGCCAGTTTCTGTTCTCCAATCCCAACCCGTCGATCGGATTCAGGTCTTTGTTCAGCTCCTTTGGTGGTTGGGCCGCCCAATTTGCCAACACTGACGAGAGCGTTTATCTGACGCTAGATCCGCAATCAGGCAACATTCTTGACCTATTCGGCAGTCTGTTCGATGGCAGCACAAAGACTGTCACGACCGTTCCAGTTCCGCCCGCCGTATGGTTACTGATCAGCGCCTTGGCGTCGCTGTCTGTGATTGGCCGCCGCCGTTCTTTGGATTCAGCGGCCTAAAAGCTTTCTCATCTGCTTCGATTTCTCGTTCGCTGTGCTTTGAGTGGTGCCGTGGGTTCAAATTGCCCACGGCTTTTTTTCTCCTGGGTTGAGCACCGTAAGAAATTCTATTGGGACTTAAACTGGCTCCCGCTTTGAACCGCCGCAATGGCGGTTGACTCATCAGATTGCGAAGATCCTCTCCTTTTGTCCTCATCAAGCCAATGGCTTAGTCGCCGCGCATCACGCGCATGAACTGCGTTGCTAAAAGCTGGATTCCGGAAATCTGCAGCCTTGGAGCTCGCTCGCCTGGATCTATGTCACGCCCCGACTTCAAGGACTGCGCAGGCCATCTCAATTCTCTCAGATCATCCGTGACGCTCAGGACCGTCTGATTCGGCGGTGGCGGCATAGGCGGGATTGCGTAGTCAAATTGCCGGCTTGACGCTATCGCCATACTTCGTGTCATTATCATTTCTCGCACGAAGCTAGGGAGTTGCGGCCATGATCATGGTCTTCATCACTGCGGAGCATACCTATACGTGGCCGAGGTTTCTGGCTACGTCCGGACAGGTTCTGGCCTCTCAGGTTCAACTCATCCCTTACGGCAGTAAGGTTGATGTGATGAACCTACCTTCGGGTGTGGCGATTTTTACCGATATCGATCGACTGTTGCTCTTTCAGAAGGCGGCCGCTGCGCGGGTTCATGAGCACATTACGCGCGAGCGGCCTGACATCTTGGTCCTGAACAGTCCCAGTGGCTCGCTGTTGCGTTACGAACTGCTCAACCTGCTTTTCGAGCGGGGCATCAACCGATTTGCCGTCTATCGTGCCGACGGACCATGGGCTTCAGCCCGCTATCCCGTGTTCGTCCGAGTGGCAAATGACCATAACGCACCGCGCACCAGCTTGCTGTCGTCAGCGGCGGAAGTCGAAGCGGAGATTCAGCGCCTGATTGGGCTGGAGCGCTGGAAAAGCGGCAAGACCTCGGCGAGCAAACCAAAGGGAGGCCCCGGTCATGCAGAGGTTACACCGGTGTGGCGGGACCGGTCACTGACCGGTTTCATTTCCCGTGTGCGGCGGCGGATCCATAGGCGGCGCGATATCATCGTGTCCGAATTCTCCGCGACGGCGGATTCGGTCGGGCTCTATAACAAATATGGCGCCTTTGTGGTGGGACGCCACATCGTACCGGCCCACCTGTGGTTTTCAAGGCGCTGGGTCGTCAAATTCTCATCCTCCGAGCAGGAGCAAGTCCATCTTAATCGGGAGTTGGATTACCTCTGTCAAAACCCGCATGCCGAGAAATTGCGGGAAATCTGTTCGCTGGCCCAGATCCAGTTTGGCCGGATCGACTACAGCGTGGATCAGGATGGCAACCTGCAGGTTTGGGAGATCAATACCAATCCCGTGATTCTGCCGACGATTTCCGATCCCGAGTTGGCTGCCAAGCGAGAGAGGTCGCACAGGCTGTTTGCCGCAGGTTTTGTAGCAGCGCTGAGGGACCTCAATGCAGCGGCCGAGGAAATGACGTTGGACGGCGCTGCCGCCGCTGGCGAAGTCTGATCGGTTAATCAGGCTGCAAAGAAGAGATGCTTGAGGCGCTCCCCCGGGTTGTCGGCGCGCATGAAGGCTTCTCCCACCAGGAAGGCATGCACTCCGCGCTCCCGCATGTAGGCTACATCGGCGGGTTCCAGGATGCCGCTCTCGGTCACGACGGTCCGCTCCGGGCCGATCATGGGCAGCAGGTCCAAGGTGGTCTGCAGCGATACGTCGAAGGTTCGCAGGTTGCGGTTGTTGATGCCCACCAGCGGCAATTCCAAGGGCAACACCTGTTCCAGTTCCGCCGCGTCGTGCACCTCGATCAGCACGTCCATGCCCAGTTCGCCGGCCAGGCGTGCCAGATCAGCCATGGTGGCTTTGTCCAGCGCGGCAGCGATCAGCAGGATGCAATCCGCTCCGATGGCTCGCGCTTCGTAAACCTGATAGGGATCGATGAGAAAATCCTTGCGGATGACTGGCAGGTAACAGGCATTGCGGGCCATTTCCAGGTAGGCCTCTGCGCCCTGAAAGAAATCCCGGTCGGTCAGTACCGATAGACAGGCCGCACCACCGGCCTCATAGCTGCGCGCGATCTCGCCGGGCCGGAAGTCTTCCCGCAACACGCCCTTGCTGGGCGAGGCCTTCTTGATTTCTGCTATGACCGCCGCCTGGCCCTTGGCTAGCCGATTCCGTATCGACTTCACAAACCCGCGGGCCGGACCCGCCGCTTCGGCCATGGACCGCAGTTCCGGCAGGCTGATCTTGGCTTGGCGTTCGGTGATCTCTTCCCGCTTGCGGGCAAGGATTTTCTTCAGGATGTCAGGTGGGTTGTTCATGTGCGCTAGCGTGCGTGATTCGGTAAGCGTGATCTGCTGGCTTTGGGGCCAGAGTTCGGGTCGTCAAAGCGAGAGGCACAAGCCCGCGCCGTCAGGCGAAACTCCGGCTCAAGCTTACCAGTTCGTCCAATTTCCGCCGTGCGGCGCCTGAGCCGATGACTTCCCGAGCCCGCTCCACACCGGCCTCAAGACTGTCTGCCAGGTTGGCCGCGTAGATGGCGGCCCCGGCATTGAGAGCGACGATGTCCGCGGCGGGTCCAGCTTGGCCATCGAGCACGCCGAGCATGATCTTGAGACTGGCGCCAACGGTGTCCACCGCGAGTTTCGTGAGCGGGGCCATGGCGATGCCGAACTGTTCCGGACTCACCTTGTAAGTCGTCACCTGGCCGCCCTTCAGCTCGGCGACCAGTGTCGGCGACGCGATGCTGATTTCATCCAGCCCGTCGTCGGCGTGGACGACCAGCACGTGCTGGCTGCCGAGCTTTCTCAAGACTTGGGCCAGGGGCTCCACCCAGCGCTGCGCGAAGACGCCGACCAACTGGTTGGTGGCGCCCGCCGGGTTGGTGAGGGGGCCCAGCAAGTTGAACAGGGTGCGAACGCCGATTTCGCGGCGCGGACCGATGGCGTATTTCATGGCGCCGTGGTGACGCTGCGCAAACAGGAAGCCCACGCCCACCTGATCGATACAGGCTTTTACCTGGTCCGGCGTCAGGTCCAGATTGACCCCGGCGGCTTCCAGCACATCGGCGCTGCCGGAACGCCCGGAGGCCGAGCGGCTGCCGTGCTTAGCCACCTGGCCGCCCGCCGCCGCCACCACGAAGGCTGAGGTCGTGGAGATGTTGAAGGTGTTGGCGCCGTCGCCGCCGGTACCACAGGTGTCGATCACGTGGGGGCCGGTCACCTTGACCTTGGTCGCCATTTCCCGCAGCACCTCCGCAGCCGCCGCCACTTCTTCCACGGTCTCGCCCTTGGCGCGCAGGGCGATGAGGAAGGCTCCGATCTGCGCCGGCGTGGCTCCGCCGCTCATGATGGTGCGCATGAGCAGGCGCATCTCGGAGGGTGTCAGGTCTTTGTGGTCCAGCAAGGTTTGCAGGGCCTTGGGCATGTCCATGGGAATCAGGCTCCTCAGTGGGTCAGGAAGTTCCGCAGCAGGTCGTGCCCTTGCTCGGTCATGATGGATTCCGGGTGAAATTGCACACCCTCGATGGGGAGCGTCTTGTGACGCACGCCCATGATCTCGTCAAGGTTGCCGTCGCGGTCCTCGGTCCAGGCGGTGATCTCCAGGCATTCCGGCAGGCTGGCCCGCTCGATGACCAGGGAGTGGTAACGGGTGGCCTGGAACGGATTGTTCAACCCCTTGAACACCCCGGTGTCCTTGTGGTGCACCATGGAGGTCTTGCCGTGCATGATGCTCTTGGCATGGATGATGTTTCCGCCAAAGGCATGGCCGATGCTCTGGTGCCCCAGGCACACACCCAGAATAGGATATTTCCCGGCGTAGCGGTGGATTGCGGCCACCGAAATGCCGGCTTCCTTCGGCGTGCAGGGGCCGGGCGAGATCACGAGCTTGTCGGGATTGATGCGCTCGATTTCCTCCACTGCGATCTGGTCGTTGCGCACCACTTCCACCTCGGCGCCCAGTTCCGCCAGATACTGCACCAGGTTATAGGTGAAGGAATCGTAGTTGTCGATCATCAGGATGCGGGCGCTCACAGGCTTTCTCCCTTCTCCAGGCCGGACTCGGCCATGGCCACAGCACGGAACACCGCGCGGCCCTTGTTCATGGTCTCTTCCCATTCATTCAGGGGAATCGAATCGTGGACGATGCCGGCGCCGGCCTGGATGTGCAGCATGCCATCCTTGATCACGGCGGTGCGGATGGCGATGGCGGTATCCAGGTTGCCGGACCAGCCGATATATCCCACGGCGCCCGAGTAGACGCCACGTTTCACGGGCTCCAGTTCGGCGATGATCTCCATGGCGCGAATCTTCGGCGCGCCGCTGACGGTGCCGGCGGGGAAGGTGGCGGCCAGCACGTCGAAGGCGTTTTTGCCCGCCTTCAGCTTTCCGGTGACGTTGGAGACGATGTGCATGACATGAGAGTAGCGCTCGATGATCATCTTGTCGGTGACCCGCACGCTGCCGGTTTCCGCCACCCGACCCGCGTCATTGCGGCCCAGGTCGATGAGCATCAGGTGCTCGGCGATTTCCTTGGGGTCCGCCAGCAGGTCTTTTTCCAGCGCCACGTCTTCCTCGGGCGTGCGTCCGCGACGGCGGGTGCCGGCGATGGGACGTACGGTGACGGTGTCGTCCTCCAGACGCACCAGGATTTCCGGCGAGGAGCCGACGATGTGGAAGTCGCCCAGATTCAACTGGTACATGTAAGGGGACGGATTGAGGCAACGCAGTGCCCGATACAGGTCCAGGGGCGAGGCCGCGTAAGGGATGGACAGCCGCTGCGACAAAACCACCTGCATGGTGTCGCCCTCGACGATGTAATCCTTGACCCGGCGTACCGCGTTCTCGAAACCCTCCTGGGTGAAGCCGGAAACGAAGTCGGCTTCCTCCACCTGGCGCCCTTCGGACTTGGGACTTGGCGGCAAGGCCTGTTCCCGGAGTCGGGCCACCAATTCATCCAGCTTCGCCTCGGCTCTGTTATAGGCGTCCGGTTCCGTGGGGTCGGCGTGGGTGATGATCAGCAGCTTGCCGCTGAGATTGTCGAACACCAGTACCTGGTCCGAGACCATGAGCAAAATGTCCGGATTGCCGAGCGGGTCAGGCTTTTCCCGCAGCAGCCGCGGTTCGATGTAACCGATGGTTTCGTAACCGAAATACCCTACCAGTCCGCCGGTGAAGCGGGGGAGTCCGGCGATGTCGGGCACGCGGAAACGGCCCGAATATTCCTCGATCCACTGCAATGGGTCTTGCACGCGGTGTGACTCCAGGGGCGCGCCGTCGTGCTCGATGCCGATGTCCAGGCCGCGGACCCGGATGATGGTGCGGCACGGCAGGCCGATGATGGAGTAGCGGCCCCATTGTTCGCCGCCGTGAACGGATTCGAATAGGTAGGAATAGGGCGCGTCCGCCAGCTTGAGGTAGGCGCTCAACGGCGTGTCCAGGTCGGCAAGCACCTGGCGGGCGACTGGAATTCGATTGTAGCCTTGTGCGGCGTACTGCTTGAATTGTTCGGGCGTCATGATTGGTTCTGAAAAGGTGACTGAATGGCGTGGCTGTCCGGTGGGCAGCCGTGGGGTGCCGGCAAGCGCCAAAGGGGCGCTTTACGCGGCAACGCGAGTCGTGATTTCAGGACGCCATCGTTCGCGCATGTGGATGGGGGACATGGCTTCAGGCCGCCTTCCTCAGCAGATTCGGGAGTTCCGCAAGGGAGCCGACCAGTGCGTCGGGCTTCAGATCCTCGATGCGCTCACATCGGTGATACCCGTAGGGCACGCAGACGATACCGTAGCCCGCGGCCCGCGCTGCCTCCACGTCGTTCTCCGAATCGCCCACCATCAGGCACTGCCCCGGCTGTAGTGCGAACCGCTCCGCGGTCTTGAGCAACGGCTCGGGGTGAGGCTTGTGCTGCGTGAACTCGTTGCCACAGCCAATATAGTCCAGCAGGCCGCTGACGCCCAGTTGCTCCAGCAAGGGTCCGGTAAAGTCCGAGTGCTTGTTGGTCAGGCAGGCCAGGCGATAGCCTTGCCCTCTGAGCAGGGTCAGGCCTTCCATGACGCCCGGGAATAGCCGGCTGTACCGGCACAGGTTGGCGGCATACAGCTCAAGGTAGGACTGCAAAGCGGCGGCAAAACCTTCGGGTTCTCGTTCGGGCCACATCTCGCCGGTCAGTGCGCGCGTGACCAGCATGGGCACGCCGTTACCGATCCAGGGTCGCACTTTCTCAAGCCCGGCGGGCGGCCGTCCAAGCGTTTCCAGCAGGGTGTCCGCGCAGTACGCGAGGTCCGGCGCGCTATCGACCAGGGTGCCGTCGAGATCGAAGACGATGAGCTGGGGGCGCGCCGGGAGGGTCATCAGCGTTTGGCGAGGGCCAGTTCGTCCCGCAGGGACTTGATGATGGAATCGTAGCGGTTGGGATCGCTGTCCTTCCCCGCGCCGAACACGGCCGAACCTGCTACGAAGGTATCCACGCCGGCCTCGGCGATTTCGCGGATGTTCTTGACATTCACGCCGCCGTCGATCTCCAGGCGGATGTCACGACCGGTGGCATCGATGCGCTTGCGCACCTCGCGGGCCTTATCCAGCACGTAGGGAATGAAGGACTGGCCGCCGAAGCCCGGATTCACGGACATCAGCAGGATCATGTCCACCTTGTCCATGACATAGTCCAGGTAGCTCAGGGGCGTCGCCGGGTTGAACACCAGGCCGCACTTGCAGCCGTTATCCTTCACCAACTGCAGGCTGCGGTCGATGTGCTCGGTGGCCTCGGGGTGGAAGGTGATGTAGCTGGCGCCGGCTTTGGCGAAATCCGGGATGATGCGGTCCACGGGCCTGATCATCAGGTGCACGTCGATCGGCGCGGTGACGCCGTGCTTGCGCAGCGCCTCACACACCAGCGGGCCGATGGTCAGATTGGGCACGTAATGGTTGTCCATCACGTCGAAATGGACGACGTCGGCACCGGCGTTCAGGGTGTTCACGACCTCTTCGCCGAGTCGCGCGAAGTCGGCGGACAAAATAGACGGTGCAATCCAGTTTTCGTTCATCTTTCAGGCTCGCTCATGGTTTGATCTGGTCCGTGCTCCGGCGGTCTGTTAGGGTAGGCCATGGCCCACCGCAGGGAGCTTGAAGCCGCGGATAAGGCCCGCTATTTTCACATTTCGCTCCGACGCGGGCAAGCAAGGCGCTCGCCGGAAAGCTCCAGACCTTTTGAACCCGGATGGATCGATGTCCCAGGATACCCAAAACGCCCTCGTGCTCGTGGACGGCTCTTCCTTTTTATACCGCGCCTACCATGCCCTGCCGCCTCTGACCAATTCCAGGGGCGAGCCCACCGGCGCCATTTTCGGCGTGGCCAACATGCTGCGAAAGCTGCTGTCCGATTATGCAACCGAGCACCTGGCGGTGGTGTTCGACGCGCCGGGCAAGACGTTTCGCGACGAGGCCTACGAGCACTACAAGTCCCACCGCCCGCCCATGCCCGACGACTTGCGCGCGCAGACAGCGCCCCTGCACGAACTGGTGCGCGCGATGGGCATTCCGCTGCTAATGGTGGGCGGAGTGGAGGCGGATGATGTGATCGGCACGCTGACCCGTCAGGCGGTGGAGGCGGGCTTCAGCGTGCTGATCTCCACGGGCGACAAGGACATGGCGCAGTTGGTGAACGAAAGGGTGACCCTAGAGAACACCATGAGCAATACGCGCATGGACGTGGAAGGGGTCAAGGCAAAGTTCGGCGTACCGCCGGAGCGCATCATCGATTATCTCGCCCTGGTGGGAGACACGTCCGACAACATCCCCGGCGTGCCCAAGTGCGGGCCGAAGACCGCCGCCAAGTGGCTGACGGATTTTGGCAGCCTGGACGCCTTGATGGCCCGGGCCGACGAGGTGGGGGGCAAGATCGGCGAGAGTCTGCGCGCGAGCCTTGAGGCCATTCCGCTGTCCCGGCAGCTGGCGACCATCAAGTGCGATGTGGAACTGGACCTGCGTCCGCAGGATCTGCAGCGCCAGCCGGCCGATACGGAAGCCCTACGCGAACTGCTCTTCCGTTTCGAGTTCCATGCCTGGCTCAGGCAGTTGGAGGCGCCGGCAGATCCGCCTCCCGTGCCGGCACCGCCGTCCGACACGCCGGCTAGCCACTACGAGGCGGTGCTCACCGAGGCGCAATTGAACCGCTGGCTGGAGAAGCTGGAGCGAGCGGAGGTGTTCGCCTTCGACACCGAGACCACCAGCCTGGCCTACATGCAGGCGCAGATCGTCGGTGTCTCCTTCGCGGTCACGGCCGGTGAGGCCGCTTATGTCCCGCTGGCTCATGACTATCCGGGGGTACCGCACCAACTAGCGCGGGACGTGGTTCTGGCGCGGCTGAAACCCTTGCTGGAGGACGAGAACCGGCCGAAGCTGGGCCAGAATCTCAAGTACGACGCCAGTGTGCTGGCGAACCACGGCATCGCGCTGCGCGGCATACGCCACGACACCATGCTGGAGTCCTATGTATTCAACAGCACCGCCACGCGCCACGACATGGATTCCCTGGCGGCCTTCTATCTCAACCAGGCGACCATCCACTACGAGGATGTGGCCGGCAAGGGCGCCAAGCAGATTCCTTTCGCCGCGGTGGATGTGGAGCGGGCGACGGAGTATGCGGCGGAGGATGCCGATATCACCCTAAGATTGCACCAGCATCTGTGGCCCCAATTGCAGGCGACGGAGCCGCTGAGGAAGCTGTATCAGGAGATCGAGATGCCCCTGGTGCCGGTGCTCTCGCGCATTGAGCGCACCGGGGTGCTCGTGGATGTGTTCATGCTGGCGGGGCAGGGCGGCGAGTTGGAGCGCCGCATCCACGAAATCGAGCAGGCTGCTTACGACTGTGCCGGCCAGCGCTTCAACCTCGGCTCCCCCAAGCAGATCCAGACCATCCTGTTCGACAAGATGAACTTGCCGGTTATCAAGAAGACGCCCAAGGGCCAGCCATCCACGGACGAATCGGTGCTGCAGGATCTCGCCGAGATCTACGATCTGCCACGGCTGATCCTGGAACACCGCTCCATGTCCAAGCTCAAGTCCACCTATATCGACCGCCTGCCGGAGCAGGTGGACCCGCGCAGCGGCCGGGTGCATACCTCCTATCATCAGGCGGTGGCGGCCACGGGGCGGCTGTCGTCCTCCGATCCCAATCTGCAGAACATTCCCGTGCGCACCGAGGAGGGACGGCGGATCCGCCAGGCCTTCATCGCGCCACCGGGACACCAATTGATGGCCGCCGACTATTCCCAGATCGAGCTGCGCATCATGGCCCATCTGTCCGGCGACCAGAGCCTGCTGGACGCCTTCTCGGCCGGTGCGGACATACACCGCGCCACCGCCGCCGAAGTTTTCGAAACCGCCCTGGATCAGGTCACCCCGGACCAGCGCCGCGCCGCCAAGGCCATCAACTTCGGGCTGATCTATGGCATGTCCGCCTTTGGCCTGGCCAAGCAACTGGGCGTGGCGCGGGAAAAGGCGCAGCTCTATGTCGATCTATACTTTCTTCGCTATCCGGGGGTGAAGGCCTACATGGAGCGCACCCGGCAACTGGCGCGGGATCAGGGCTATGTGGAGACGCTGTTCGGGCGGCGCCTGTATATCCCCGATATCCACGCCAAGAGCGCCCAGCGCAGG
Organism: Methyloterricola oryzae; assembly: GCF_000934725.1. NCBI lineage: Bacteria > Pseudomonadati > Pseudomonadota > Gammaproteobacteria > Methylococcales > Methylococcaceae > Methyloterricola > Methyloterricola oryzae. Next base: position 28,114 of record NZ_JYNS01000007.1, on the reverse strand, counting down.
CAGTACGCCGAGCGCACCGCGATCAACGCGCCCATGCAGGGCACCGCGGCGGATATCATCAAACGCGCCATGATCGCGGTAGACGCCTGGATACAGGCGGAGCAGCCGCCGGTCCGGATGATCATGCAGGTGCATGACGAGCTGGTATTCGAGGTGGAAGAGGCTTTTGTGGAAGAAGCCGTTATCCGGGTCCGGCAGCTGATGTCGGTGGCGGCTAGCCTGAACGTGCCGCTGCTGGTGGAAGTGGGTGTCGGCGCCAACTGGGATGAAGCGCACTGAAGGGGCGCCGTTGGCGGGGCGGCGGATCGGCCCGGCATTCAATCGATGCAGCTTAACAATGGATACAGGAACACGATGATCACGGTCAGACTGGTAGAAACCCTGGATGAGTTTGCGGCACTGGAGCCTGCCTTCGACAAGCTCTCGATCGAGAGCGAATCCCCTCATCCACACCTGGCCTTCTCCTGGCTCTACCTCTGGTACAAGCACTTCGGAGCGGGGCAGGATCTGTTCCTGCTGGTGGCGGAAGAGGGCAGTGGCGAAAGATTGGAGGTCGTCGGTATCGCCCCCTTGATGATCTACCGCGAGCGGACCGTGAACGGGCTGGTCGATTACCGCACGGTGCGGCTGATCGGCCACGATTTCACTGACCGTAATGACTTCATCGTGAGCGCCGGTCAGCGCGAGGCGATCATTGACGCCCTGGCCGATAGCCTGTTCGCCCGGCGCTCCCGTTGGGACCGTCTTGTGTTGCGGCATCTGAACGATGCATCGCCCACTTTCAAACCTCTGTGCCGGGCTCTCGGGCGTAAGGGCTGCCGAGTGGAAATGGCCGCTCTGGCGACTTGTCCCTGGATCGACGTGGAAGGAAGCTTCGACGACTATTTCAAGACACGCGGACGCAACCTCACGGGCGACGTAGGTCGCCGCTGGCGGCGACTGAAAGATGCGGGGATTGAGCCGGAGCTGCAGATCCTGGCCCGTCTCGACGAAGGCCTACTCGATGAAATCCGCGTGATCGACCGCGCGCGCACCGAGGCGACGGCGGGGCGACAATCAGTGTTCTTGGACGAGCGCAAACGGGATTTTGTTGCGGAACTGGTCGAGAGGCTCAATGAAAGTGGGGCCTGGCGGATTTACGTGTTCCGGCACCAGGGCGTTTTATTGAGCTATTACATCTGCTACGACTGCGCCGGCACCCTGCATTTCTGGGTAACGTCCTATAACGTCGCCTATGAGCAGTATTCCCTGGGCAAGGTGCTGCTCAAGCTGGTGGTGGAGGATTGCTTTCGACAAGGGTTCCAGCATTTCGATTTCATGATCGGCGACGAGGAATACAAGCGACGCTGGACGGACCGGATGAGCGTCAACCATGTGTTGACCGTCACACCCAACAGCCTCAAGAACCGGGGCGTCCGGCTGTTTGGAAGCCTTGTTGCAACGGTGCGCAAATTGAAAGGCCGCAACCAGGGAGGCTGAACCGATGCTGTTCAAGGCGAAGCGAATCGCCCACTTGGAGAGGGGTGGATTCATGGCACGCGGACTTTCTCGTGCCGATATCAGCGACGATATCCTGTCCCGGTGGCGGGAACTGGAGGCGCGATCCCTGGAGGGTAATGCCTACCTTTCACCGCATTTCGTCATGCCTGCCGCGCGTCACCTGAATCCGGATGCCGATCTGGTTTTCGTACTGGTAAGCCGCTCTGGCGATTCCGGCGATGAGCTCTGCGGTCTCGGTGTATTTGAACGCCGGCATGGCGACAGGCACTTCCCGTTGCCCTATTGGCGAGCCTACAAATCGCGTCATTCGTTCCTGACCGGGATTCTGGTCGACGCACGCTTTCCTGAGGCGGTCCTGGACGCCTGCTTTGCCTTTCTCAAGCAGGAGCGGCTGGCCATCGATTTTCCGGAATGCCTGGCTGAGGGCAAACTGGCCGATCACCTGCGCCAAGCCGCGGCGCGTGGCGGCTGGCTGTGGGAAAGCCGTTACGAAATCAACCGTGCCTTTATGGTCCCTGACCGCTGCGGCGATAGCTACATCGACGCGACCGTATCTCCCAAGTCCAGGAAGCGTTTGCGTTCCCAGGCCAATCGGCTGGCACAGCAAGGGGAGATGAGCTGGCAGCTTTCCAGGGGCGAAGATCCAGATTGCGTGGAGCGTTTGCTGGAACTGGAGCACATGGGGTGGAAGGGCGAGGAAGGCACTTCGCTCCGCGCCGGCTCGGGGGATGAAGCCTTCTTTCGCGCCATGGTGGCAGGATTCTCCGGTGAGCGTCGGATTTTTTTCACGGAACTGCGGGTGGGTGGGGAGGTCATAGCCTCCACTGTGAACCTGATTTCCGGCAAACGCGGGTTTGCCTTCAAGATGGGTTGGAATCCTGCGTTCGCGCCTTTCAGCCCTAGCATTCTCAACGTATTGGAGCTGACTCGCCAGGCCGGAACGGAACTGGCCGAGTTGGAACTGGTTGACAGCGGGGCCGGTGAAGGCTCCTTTGTGGATAAACTCTGGGAGGGGCGTTACACGGTGGCGGCCGGGGCGTTTCGGCATGCGTCGCTTCCAGGGCCGGTTCTGGGCGGCATACGGTTCTTAAGGCAGTTGCGGGACCGGCTGAGGTGATGATGGCAAGCGATCAATCCTTTGTGATACGGCCGATGACAAGGTCGGAACTCAAGACGGTCCGTGGCTGGGCGGAAGAAGAAGGCTGGAACCCTGGCCTCCATGATTGCGACACCTATTACGGTACGGATCCCGGCGGTTACCTTTCGGGGCATGTGGACGGCGAAATGGTCGCCGCCATCTCCGCAGTGCGATACGGCGAAGGCTTCGGTTTCGTCGGGCTGTACATCGTGCGCCCCTCTTTCCGCGGCCAGGGCTACGGCATGCGCATGTGGAACGCCGGTCTTGCCAACCTGGGCACGCGGGTTGCCGGGCTGGATGGCGTGGTGCAGCGCCAGGGCGACTACCGGCGCAGCGGGTTTGCTCTGGCCTTCCGCAACATGCGTTACTGCGGTGTGACAGCCCCTGCCACGGCCAGACCCGATGAGCTGGTTCCGCTGCAGTCTATTTCCTTTGACGCATTGCTTCGTTACGATGCCCGCATGTTCCCGGCTGAAAGGCGGACTTTCCTTCAGGGCTGGATAAACCAGGCGGGCAGCCAGGGATTCGTCTCGCGGCGCGACGGCGGCATTTCTGGCTATGGTGTGATACGCCCGGCGGCCAGCGGATATCGCATAGGACCTTTGTTTGCCGACGATCCTGAAACGGCGGAGGCTCTGTTTGCAGCGCTGGCCGGCAGCGTTCCCACCGGTCAGCCCCTGTATCTGGATTTGCCCGAGCCGAACGGGCAGGCGCTGCAATTGGCGGAACGGCATGGCATGTCACTGGTTTTCGAAACGGCCAGGATGTACAAAGGACCCGCCCCGGAGTTGCCGCTGGACCGGATTTACGGTATCACCACCTTCGAACTGGGATGACCGTGAGCTCGTCCAACTAGCTAATGTTCTTTGCGGGGACCCCGCGTTTCCCGTGCACTGACCGAAAATGCTGAGTACAAAAGACCACAGCCGCGATGCCGCCGGGCTGACCTATGTGTATCCCGTCATTTCCCGACGCAGCGGCGGACTGTCCGTCGGCATCAACCTGAATCCCAATAATGCCTGCAACTGGCATTGTGTCTATTGCCAGGTGCCTGGCCTCACCCGGGGCAGCGCCCCTGCCGTCGACCTGCAACGGCTTCACGAGGAACTGACGGGCTTTCTGCGCTCGGTCCTGGATGGCAGTTTTTGCGCCCATTTCGGCGTGGCTCCGGAGAACGGGGTGATTCGTGACATTGCCATCTCCGGGAACGGGGAGCCGACCAGCGCGCCGAATTTCGACCAGGTAGCGGCGGTCATTCATCAGGTCGCGCGATCCCTGGACCTTGGCAGTGAAGTCAAGCGCGTACTCATCAGCAATGGCAGCCTGATGCGGCGCAGTCTGGTGCAGCGGGGGCTGAGGATCTGGCGCAGCATGGGCGGCGAGGTCTGGTTCAAGGTGGATAGTGGCACCGAGGCTGGTCGCAGGCGCATCAACGGGGTCAATCTGGGCACGGGCGTGTTGCTCGGAAATCTGGAGGCGGTGGCCGGGATCTGTCCCACCTGGATCCAGAGCTGTGTATTCAGCTACGACGGAGAGGTGCCCAGCGTAGCCGAACGCAGCGCCTACCTGGCCTTGCTGGGCAAGGCCCGTATGGCCGGGATACCCCTTGAGGGCGTGCTGCTCTATGGGCTGGCACGGCCTTCCATGCAGGCGGAAGCGCCGCGTCTGGCCGTTTTGCCCTCCGGCTGGCTGGAAGGCTTTGCGGCGGAAATCCGGAAGCTCGGCTACAACGTCAAGGTGAGCTTGTGAACAGCGACTATCAGCCCATCGACTGCGGCTTTCATGATGAATTGCAGATGCGGGCGATCCGAGGCGGCGTCGCGCTCATCCTCTATCGCGACGAGGCCGGCCGGGAGCATCAAATTCGCGATGTGATCATGGATGTGTATGCCCGCGCCGGCGCCGAGTACCTGCGGCTGCGCGGCGGAGAAGAAATCCGGCTGGACCGGCTGCTGAGAGTGGTTGGCTGAGTCCTTGCTGCTTCCCATCATGCCGGCATGTGCCTTAGGGCGAGCTTTGCCCAGGCCTTCGCCGCCTTTTCGGATCGGCTCGGAGTCGCGATTCTCTGCCAGCTACGCTACTGCATCGGGCGAAATGAGCTTTTCCAGCAGGCGGCTGTAGCGTTCGTAACGCGCAAGGCTGACGGCGCCAGCTTCCACCGCCTCACGCACCCCGCAGCCCTTGTCCTTGAGATGCCGGCAATTGTTGAAGCGGCAGTTGGGAATATGGGCCTGGAACTCGCGGTAGCCCCAGGCGAGGGACTGCTCCGTGATCTCTGCCAATCCGAACACAGCGACCCCGGGGCTGTCGATGAGGTCACCGCCGCCCGGCAGATGGTACAAAGTCGCCGCAGTCGTGGTGTGGCGGCCCAGGCCGCTCCTTTCGGAAATTTCGCCGATGCGCAGGTTCTTTTCCGGCAGCAAGGTGTTGGTGAGGGAGGACTTACCGACCCCCGATTGCCCGGCCAGCATGCTGCAATGGCCCGCCAGTCCTTGCCTCAACGCATCCAGTCCCAGGTTCTGTTTCGCGCTGATCCGGTGCAGCGGGTAACCGATGCGGGCATAGTCTTCAAGGGCTGCATCGTGCGCTCCCTGGGCGAGATCGAGCTTGTTGTACACGATCTCGACGGCGATATCCCGGTTCTGGCACACGGCGAGATACTGATCCACCAGTAGCCAATCCGGTTCCGGCGTCGGGGCAATCACCACGAAGACGCGATCCAGGTTGGCGGCCACGCAGCGGATCTTGCCGCCATAGGCCGGGCGCGTCAGCAGGGAGCGGCGCGGCAGGATTGCCTCGACGCGTCCCTGATCCTGGCCGCAGGCGCTCCACAAAACCCGGTCCCCGACCGCGGCGTCGCCCAGTCGACGCCGGGTGTGACACAGGATGATGGCGCCGTCTTCAGCCTCCACCGCCAGACCTTTGCCCAGGTGGCTGACGACCAGGCCGTTCAACTCGGGCCCGGTCGCTGTCGCCTGTTCGTCTCCTGCGCCTGAACCCCGGCGCCGGCTGCCGGCCATGCGCCGGTCAGGAGGCCTTGGTGCTCAGGTTGGCGATGCGGATGGCGGCCGGGGGATGGCTGTAATGGAAGGCGGAATAGAGGGGGTCAGGCGTCAGCGTCGCGGCATTGTCGCGGTAGAGCTTGACCAGCGCGCTGATGAGAAAACGTGGCTTGGCCTGCTCGGCGGCGAAGTCGTCGGCCTCGAACTCATGCTTGCGCTGGAAATAGGCGGTGATCGGCTGCAGGAACAGGGTGAAGGCGGGAGAGGCCAGCATGAAGAGTAAAAGAGCCGTGGCATTGGATTGTACGCTCACGCCCAGACCCTGGTAAAACCAGCCCTGTCCTGCCAGCCAGCCCAGCAGGGCGAAGGCAATGAGGGTCATGATGGCGCTGGCGATGAGCATCTTCAGCAAATGCTTGCGCTTGAAGTGGCCGAGTTCGTGGGCCAGGACCGCCTCCAACTCGTCGTGGCTGAGGGAGTTGATCAGGGTGTCGAAGAACACGATGCGCTTGTTGCTGCCCAGTCCCGTGAAATAGGCGTTGCCGTGGCTGGACCGGCGCGAACCGTCCATGACGAAGATGCCCTTGCTCTGGAAGCCGCAACGAGCCAGCAAGGATTCGATGCGGCTGCGCAGGGTCTGGTCCTCCAGGGGCGAGAACTTGTTGAACAACGGCGCGATGAAGGTGGGAACGGCCCAGCTCATGAAAATGGAAAATACTTGGATGAAGGCCCAGGCCACCAGCCACCACAGGGGACCGATGCTGTCCATGACCCACAGGATCACCGCCAGCAGGGCGCCACCGATGGCGACCAGCAGCGCGAATTGCAAGACCAGATCTTTCGCGTACTGTGTCGGCGTATTGCGATTGAAGCCGTATTTCTCCTCGATGACGAAGGTCTGGTAAATGCCCAGCGGCAGCTCAAGCAGTTGCATGAGCACCATGGTGGTGAGTATCACGCCGACCCCGGTGAGGGTGGGCGAGAGCTCAAGGCCCTGCCACAGGCCCGCGATCCATTCGATCCCGCCGCCCAGGGTGAAAGCCAGCAAGAGCACGAGGCTGACCACACGGTTGATTTCGCCCAGTCGGCCCTTGGCCAGGGTGTAGTCCGCGGCCTTCTGGTGCGCTTCCAGAGTGATGGTTTCGCGGAAGGCTTCCGGAACCTGGTCGCGGTTTGCCTGGACATGGGCGAAATGCCGGCGCGAGAGCCAGAACTCCACGGCGAAGGACAAGGCGAGGGCGATCAGGAAGACGACGGTAAAGGTATTCATGGCGTGCCGGTAGGGTATTCCAAAAGTGGACACAGAGTAGCCTCAGGCCCAGGCGGTGACAAGCGGAAAGCGCCTTGTGCGCCGGGGCGGCGGCTTTCCGCTGGCAGGCCTGATTCTAGGACTGCCTGCCGCTGCATTGGTTCTCCACCCACCATAGGGCGTTGGCCCGGATTATGGGATAATCCTTAAGCCATGCCACCGGACTTATTCAGTGTGCCCTGCGGAGCGATGCATTTGCCCACCTCGCCACTTGTGATGCGTGTCTACTGCCTTCTCCTGCTGTTGATTTGCGGGATTGTGGTGGAACTCTTTTATCAGACCGGGGGGCAGTGGCTATCGTCACAACGCCGCATACAGACCGTCACCCAGGCCGCGGCGGTTCGCGCGCGGCTGGAGAGTGAAATCACCTCGGCCACGGCTCTAGGCAGCGGACTGGCCAGTTATCTGACGGCACGGCACGATTCCCAGAACCCCGAAGAAATAGACTCCGTTCTGGCCAGCCTGTTTCGGCAAAGCCGCCATGTGCGGAACTTCGGGGTGGCCATGGGTTACCGCATCGCCTTCGTCTACCCGCCGGTGGGAAATGAGCAGGCCTTGGGCCAGGATTACCACGATCTGTCGGAACAGTGGCCGCTGGTGGAGAAGACCATCGAAACCAGGACACCGCTTATGGCGGGTCCACTGGAGCTGGCACAAGGCGGCAGCGGCCTGATCTACCGCATCCCGGTCTACGTGGGCGATCAATACTGGGGCATGGTCAGTACCGTGCTGGACAGTTCATCGGTGTTTGCCGCGGCCGGCCTGGATGGCAAGGATTCGCGCTATGCCTATGCGCTACGCGGTGCCGATGCCACGGGCGCGAGCGGCGCTGTTTTCTTCGGGGCGGCGGACCTGTTTGATCAGCAGGAAACGCTGGGCATGGATGTCGATGTGCCGGGCGGTCGCTGGCTGCTGGCCGTAAAGCCCGCCCAGGAAGGCGGGGCGCTGGAGCATTGGCTGCTGCTCGGACGCCTGGCCGGCTGGACCTTCAGTGTACTGTTTGCCTACCTGCTCTGGTCCTGGCTGCTACTCCATCGGCGCATGGCGGAACTGGCGCTCTACGACACGCTCACCGGTCTGCCCAACCGTAACCTGCTCATGGACCGCCTGAGCCAGATGATCCACCGCGCGGACCGCCAGGGCCGGCCCTTGAGCCTGCTTTACATCGATCTCGATGGATTCAAGCGCGTCAACGACACCTTGGGGCACAAGGTGGGTGACATGGTGCTGTTGGAAGTGGCCACCCGCCTGCACACGGCGCTTCGCCGCAGCGACACGGTGACGCGCTGGGGGGGCGATGAGTTCGTGGCGCTGCTCGGCAGCAGCGACCGCGAGGCGGCTGCCGCCATCGCCGAGAATCTCTGCCGTGCCGTGGATGCGCCCATCCAAATCGGCGACCAGGAAGTGAAAGTCGGCGCCTCGGTGGGCATCGCCGTATACCCGGACGATGGCGACAATGCCACGGCCCTGATGCGCCTGGCGGACCTGCGCATGTACCACCAGAAGGAAGAGCGGCGGCGGCCCGTTACGGCGGAACAGCCGGCCTGATCAGGCGTCGCGGCGTCGCCGGGGAACCGAGTGTCCGAGGCCAGGCAGCCAGGCTCTAAGGCCTGGCGCGGTCATCACGGTGCTGGCTATGGCCATGATGACCAGCATGGTGAAGACCGAGGGCGGAATCACGCCCAAGTCGTGTCCTAGATTGACCACGATCAGTTCCATCAAGGCCCGCGTGTTCATCATGATGCCGATGCAGCGCGCCTCGTGCGACCCCAGCCCTGCCAGCCGGGCCGCCGCGTAACAGCCGCCGAATTTTCCCGCCACCGCCAGGGCCAGAAGCAGAGCGCACCAGGCCCATAGTTCAGGGGCATGCAGGCTGCCGATGTCCGTCCTGAGGCCGGTGTAGGTGAAGAAGATGGGCAGGAAGAACACCGTCACCAGGTCCGCCACCTTGTTGCGCCAGGCTTCGACCAGCTCCCGCTGGTCATGCAGCAGCACGCCCATCATGAAGCCGCCGAAGATGGCGAAGATGCCCAGCTGGCTGGTGAGCATGGCCGAGGTGAAGACGATCACCAGCAGCACCGCCATAAGATCCTGGGGCATGCTGTCGCGGCTCAGGTCGAAGCGGCGCACGATGAATCGCAGCGCCTGGCGCACCACGAACCAGCTCGTCAGCACGTAGAGCAGCAGCCAGCCGATCTGGACCAGCATGCCGCTCACCGAAAACCGCGATGAGACAATGGCGGAGATCACCGCCAGCAGGGTCCAGCCCACCGCGTCGTTGAGCGCGGCGGCGGAGATGGTGATGGACCCGATGCGGGTCCGGTTGAGGTCGAATTCCAGCATGATGCGGCCCAGGATGGGCACGGCGGTGATGGACAAGGCGACGGCGACGAACAGGGCATAGCCCAGGGGATGGATGTCGCCCGCCAGGTAAGGCGCGGATAGGAAGCCGAAGGAGAGCCCCAGGCTGAAGGGCAGAACGATGCCTGCCGCGGTCACCAGGCTGACGGTGTAGCGGCTGCGCCGCTCGCGCAGGTGCGAGAAATCGAACTCCAGACCGATCTGGAACATGAGCATGATGAGTCCGATCTGGCTCATGATGCTGATGGGAGCGCCATCCACCGAACGGAACACCCAGTGGAAGGTGTCCGGCGCCAGTTTAGCGAATAAGGAGGGGCCGAGCAGCATGCCGGCCAGCATTTCTCCGACAGCGCGGGGCTGGCCCAAAAGCCGAGCCCCATAGCCAGCCACGCGGGCGGCTACCAGGATCACCGCCAGTTGCAGGAGGGTGAAAAACAGAACGTGTTCAGTGGCTGAAGGGGCAGGGGGCATGGCGAGGACGCATAATCGTTCGAGATGAGCCGGACGCTTTGAGAGTGCCCGGCTCTTGATGCTGCGGCGGGCTCAGGGTTTCGCGTCGCCGCCCATGTCGTGCTTCATGCCTTCCATGCCTTTCATCCCCTCCGCTCCACCGCCCTGTCCACCGTGGTTCATGCCGCCCATCCCTCCCATGCCGCCGCTCTGGCCGCCATGGTTCATACCGCCCATTCCACCCATGCCGCCCATGTTCTTCATCATCTCCGACATCTGGCCCATTTCGGACTCGTTCAGAACGCCGTCCTTGTTCTTGTCCATCATGCCGAACATGTCTTCATGGTGCTTGATGAATTCGTCCTTCGACACTTTGCCGTCCTTGTCGCTGTCCATCATCGCGGCCATGCCCTTCATGCCGCCCATCCCGCCGCCCTGACCGCCATGGTTCATGCCTCCCATCCCGCCCATGCCGCCGCCCGGGCCGCCATGCTGCATTCCGCCCATGTCACCGCCACCCATGCCTTTCATTCCCTCCATTCCCTTTGCGGGCGCCTCGGACTTGGGGGAGGCATAGGGCACGACGCCAGCGACCTGTTGCCTGGCGCCCGGGTCCTGAAGCAGAAACGGGTTCTCGCCAGCCGTTGCCAGCGGGGAAGCGATGAGAACCGCGACGGCCAGGCCGCCGAGCACAGGGTTCTTCGTATTCTTGTTCATGAATAAACCTCCTATCCGGTTGAATGTCGGTCGCCGTCTTTACTGCGGCGCTTTCCTGCAAGCCCGAAACGCGCCGGGCGCTTGTGAGTCGCGGAGCATAAGATAGCAGCGCCAAGGTCTCATAAGCGAGCGCAAGCCGGTCATGCCCTCGCCACGGCAGTGTCGCATGTCCGACATCGGACAGGAAATTGTCGTATTTGCGACCCTCGGTCCTATCGTAAGTCCCGGAAAATAGCCATACAAATCGTGGCATATATCTTGGTTTTACATTACCCTGCCAAGGGTGCTGTTTTTGTGCAGCCCGCGCTTTAGCCTCGGCGCGGTCGACCGTCCGGTTGCGGCACGACAGCCCCACTCATCACATGAAAAGAAAAGACGGGGGGAGCATGGCTGACGGGATGGAGAGCTTTTACGACGTGATGCGGCGGCAGGGCATCAGCCGGCGCAGTTTCCTCAAGTACTGCGGTCTGACCGCCTCGGCCCTGGCGCTGGGGCCCCGCTTCGTGGGCGACATCGTCCACGCCATGGAGAGCAAGCCGCGCACGCCGGTCCTGTGGCTGCATGGTCTGGAATGCACCTGCTGCTCCGAGTCCTTCATCCGTTCCGCGCATCCCCTGGCCAAGGACGTGGTGTTGTCCATGCTGTCCCTGGACTATGACGACACCCTCATGGCCGCCGCCGGCTTCCAGGCCGAGGCGATCATGGAAGAGACCATGCGCAAGTACAAGGGGCGCTACATCCTGGCGGTGGAAGGCAATCCGCCTCTCAATGAGGACGGCATGTTCTGCATCGTCGGCGGCAAGCCCTTCGTGGAGCGTCTGCGCTATGCCGCCCAGGACTGCGCGGCGGTGATCGCCTGGGGGTCTTGCGCCTCCTGGGGTTGCGTGCAGGCGGCCAAGCCGAATCCCACCCAGGCCACCCCAGTGCACAAGGTCATCACCGACAAGCCGGTGATCAAGGTGCCGGGTTGCCCGCCCATCGCCGAGGTCATGACCGCCGTCATCACCTACATGCTCACCTTCGACAAGCTGCCGGACCTCGATCGCCAGGGCCGGCCCAAGATGTTCTACGGCCAGCGCATCCACGACAAGTGCTACCGTCGCCCCCATTTCGACGCGGGCCAGTTCGTGGAGCAATGGGACGACGACGCGGCGCGCAAGGGTTATTGCCTGTACAAGATGGGCTGCAAGGGACCGACCACCTACAACGCCTGCTCCACCGTGCGTTGGAATGACGGCGTGTCCTTCCCCATCCAGTCGGGTCACGGCTGCATCGGCTGTTCCGAGGACGGTTTCTGGGACAAGGGCGGCTTCTACGACCGTGTTACCGGCATCGGCGCTTTTGGCGTGGAGGCCAACGCGGACACGGTGGGCCTGATCGCCGCGGGCACCGTGGGCACGGCCATCGCCGCCCACGCTGCGGTGACCGCCGGGAAAAAGAAGTCCGCTGAAACAGAACAACAATAAGGGAGCGCCCGATGACTGTCACCCAAACCCCCAACGGCTTCGCCCTCAACGACAGCGGCACGCGCGTCGTCGTCGATCCGGTCACGCGCATCGAAGGCCATATGCGCTGCGAGGTCAACCTGGACGAGAACAATGTGATCCGCAACGCCGTTTCCAGCGGCACCATGTGGCGCGGCCTGGAAGTGATCCTCAAGGGCCGCGATCCGCGCGATGCCTGGGCCTTCACCGAAAGGATCTGCGGCGTCTGCACCGGCACCCACGCGCTGACCTCGGTGCGGGCGGTGGAGGACGCGCTGGGCATCGAGATCCCGGAGAACGCCAACTCCATCCGTAACATCATGCAGTTGACCCTGCAGGCCCATGACCATCTGGTGCATTTCTATCATCTGCACGCCCTGGACTGGGTGGATGTGGTCAGCGCCCTGAAGGCCGACCCAAAGGCGACTTCGCAGCTGGCGCAGAGCATTTCGCCCTGGGCCAAGTCGTCTCCCGGCTATTTCAGCGACATCGCCACGCGCCTGAAGAAGTTCGTGGAAAGCGGGCAACTGGGGCCCTTCTCCAATGGCTATTGGGGGAGCCCGGCCTACAAGCTGCCGCCGGAAGCCAATCTCATGGCCGTGGCCCATTACCTGGAAGCGCTGGATTTCCAGAAGGACATCGTCAAGATCCACACCGTCTATGGCGGCAAGAACCCGCACCCCAACTGGCTGGTGGGCGGCGTGCCCTGCGCCATCAACGTGGACGGGGTTGGCGCGGTGGGCGCCGTCAACATGGAACGGCTGAACCTGGTGTCCGAGATCATCGACCGCACCATCGAGTTCATCGACCAGGTGTACCTGCCGGATCTGATGGCCATCGCCTCGTTCTACAAGGACTGGCTCTACGGCGGGGGCCTCTCCGCCACCAATGTCATGGCCTATGGCGATATTCCGGAGAAGGCCAACGACCGCTCCCTGAACAACCTGCTGTTGCCCCACGGCGCCATCATCAACGGCAATCTCAAGGAAGTCCACGAGGTGGATCTCAAGGACCCGGAGCAGATCAAGGAGTACGTCACCCACTCCTGGTACCGCTATCCCGACGAGGAGGTGGGCCTGCATCCGTTCGACGGCGTCACCGAGCCGCACTATGCCCTGGGCCGCAATGCCAAGGGGACCCGGACCAATATCATCAACCTGGACGAGGGCGCCAAGTATTCCTGGATCAAGGCCCCGCGCTGGCGCGGTCATGCCATGGAAGTGGGCCCTCTGGCGCGCTACATCGTCGGCTACGCCAAGGGCGTGCCGGCCATCAAGGAGCCAGTGGACAAGCTGCTGACCGACCTGGGACTGCCGGTGACGGCGCTGTTCTCCACCCTGGGCCGCACCGCCGCCCGTGGCCTGGAGGCTCAATATTGCGCCAACCTTATGAAGCATTTCCAGGACAAGCTCATCGCCAACATCAAGGCTGGCGATCTCGCCACCGCCAATGTGGGTCGCTGGGAGCCTGCCACCTGGCCCAAGGAAGCCCGGGGCGTGGGCACCACGGAAGCGCCGCGCGGCGCCTTGGGGCACTGGGTGAAGATCAAGGAAGGCAAGATCGACAACTACCAGTGCATCGTGCCCACCACCTGGAACGGCTCGCCCCGGGATCCCCAGGGCAACATCGGCGCCTTCGAGGCCTCGCTGATGAACACGCCGGTGGCCAAGGCCGACGAGCCCCTGGAGATCCTGCGCACCCTGCACAGCTTCGACCCTTGCCTGGCCTGTTCCACCCATGTCATCGACCGCGACGGGCAGGAACTGACCACGGTCAAGGTGCGCTGAGCAAACGAGTTCCTGGAGGAATACCCATGTTTGGACACAAAATGGTTTTCGTCGTGGCCCTCTCCCTGTTCAGCGGGGCCTGTCTTGCCCATACGGGCAGCCATTCGCTGGAGGGCTTCGGCGCCGGCTTGACCCATCCCTGGCTGGGCGCGGATCACGTTTGCGCCATGCTCGGCGTCGGACTGTGGTCCGCGCTTTTGCCTGGCTCAAACTGGCGGCTGTCGACGGTCTTTCTGGCCAGCATGCTGCTTGGGGCCGGGCTTGGGGCCGAAGGTTTCGCCCTGCCGGGCATCGAGACGGGCATAGCCTTATCGGTGCTGGTCTTGGGTTTGCTGGTCGTCGCCAAGACCCGCTTCGCCTTTCCCGTGGCGGCCTTCATGGCCGGGTTCTTCGCGCTGTTTCACGGGGCCGCTCATGGCGCCGAGGTGGCCAGTGGCCAGGGATTTGCGGTTTACGCCCTGGGTTTTCTCGCCGGGACCGGGCTGCTGCAGCTGGCAGGGCTTTGGATGGGCAGGCTGGCAATGAGGGTGCCCGGCTGCCTGCGTGTGCTTGGCGGACTGCTGACGTCCCTGGGCATCGTCCTGATGTTGCAGAGCGCTTAGGAGAGCTGTCATGGCTGCGACGACCTTGCCTGATCGCGTTTACGTCTACGAAAAGCCCGTCCGGCTGTGGCACTGGGTGAATGCCGCCGCCATCCTGGTGCTGGCGGTGACCGGCTGGTTCATCGCCTCGCCGCCGGTGGTCACCTCCGGCGAAGCCAGCGATCACTTCCTCATGGGCTATATCCGCTTTGCCCACTTCTCCGCCGGCTACGTCCTGGCCGTGGGCCTGATCGGCCGAATCTACTGGGCTTACGCCGGAAATCACTATGCCCGCGAACTGTTCATGCCCAGGGTCGCCAGCAAGGACTGGTGGGAAGGCCTGCTGCACGAAGTGCTCTGGTATCTGTTCCTGGTGAAGGAACCGCGCAAGCATGCCGGCCACAATCCGCTGGCGGGGCTGGCCATGTTCCTGTTCTATGTGCTCGGCTCGGCCTTCATGGTGGTGACCGGTTTTGCCCTGTATGGCGAGGGCCTGGGGGAGGGCAGTTGGGCCGACCGCCTCTTCGGCTGGGTGATTCCGCTGTTCGGCGAGAGCCAGGACGTGCATACCTGGCATCATCTGGGCATGTGGTATCTGGTGGTGTTCGCCATCATCCACATCTATGTGGCGGTGCGCGAGCAGATCATGTCCCGTCAATCCGTCACCTCGACCATGATCGATGGCTGGCGGGTCTGGAAAGATGGGAGGCCTTGAACCGCGTTAGCCCGTTTACGACACGTCGCCTGATCATGTCTGAAAAACGAACTTTAATCCTCGGCATCGGCAATATCCTCTGGGCCGACGAAGGCTTCGGCGTCCGCGTCGCCCAGGCTTTGCAGCGGCGCTATGCCTTTCCGGACCAGGTCACCATCATGGATGGCGGCACCCAGGGGCTGGGCCTGATTCCCTACGTGCAGGATTGCGACACCCTGGTCGTGGTGGATGCGGTGGATTTCAACCTGGAGCCCGGCGCCCTGGTGGAATTGCGCGATGGCGAGGTGCCTGCCTTTCTCGGAACGAAGAAGATGAGCCTGCACCAGGTCAGTTTCCAGGAGGTCTTGGCCCTTTGCGAACTGATGGGGCGGATGCCTTCGCGCTTGTGTCTGATCGGCGTGCAGCCGCAGGTGCTGGAGGACTACGGCGGCAGCCTCAGCGAGGTGGTGCGTGCGCAGTTGGAACCGGCGGTGGCGAAAGTGCTGGCTTACCTGGTGGAGCAAGGCATCGGGGCCAGGGAATGTGAAGAGTCTGCTCCCGGCGACGAGGTGATGGATATTGCCCGCTATGAGCGGGAGCGCCCCAGCGCCGAGGAGGCCTGCCGCGTTGGGGATGCGCGTTTCATGGCGCTTCGCCCAGAGCCTTAGCCCCATGTGCATCGGTATCCCCATGCAGGTGCTGGCGGAGGGCGAGTTCCAGAGCCTATGCGAGGGTGGGGGACGTCAGGCGATGATCGACATGCGCCTCATCGGAATCCAGCCTGCGGGAGCCTGGGTACTGGTGTTCCGCGACGCCGCGCGCGAAGTGCTGAGCGCCGAGCGTGCGGAGCAGATTCAGGCCGCCCTGGAAGGACTTGGCCTGGCCATGTCCGGGGAATTGGATGTGGACCATCTGTTTGCCGATCTGGTCGGCCGCGAGCCGCAGCTGCCCGATTTTCTGAAAGGATCGACGTGACACTGAACGAATTGATCGAACGCGTCTGTGCAAGTGGCGCATTGCCGGTGCTGGATGGCGAGGGTGTCGCCGAGTTCCTGAGCCAGCAGGAGTTCGGGGCCTTGTGCTTCTTCAACGACCCTAAGCTGTATCCCGAGAACTTCGATCTGGCGGTGGTCCTGCCGGAACTGCTCAAGGGATTTCCAAACCTGCGCGCCGCCGTCGCGGCCCCTGCGCAGGCCGCCGCTCTGGCGCGGGATTATGGCGTTGCCGTTTACCCCGCGCTGGTTCTGTTCAAGGATGGCGAGCCCCGCGACGTGGTGGCGCGCATCCAGGCCTGGTCCGAATACCGGGAACGCATCGGGAGGTTGTTTCTATGAGCGAGTCCTTGGCAAGCCTCACGGTGGTCGCTACCGAGCCCGCCGCGCCGGTGAGTCCCCATGACGATCCGGATTGCCTGTACACCGCGATGCCCCAGGGCATGCAGACCTTTGCGATGCCTTCCTTGTTTGAATGGCGCGACAGCACGGTGGGCGCCGATCTGCTGGGATGGCTGGAAACCTCGCTGCAAGCGAACCTGCGTGGCGAGCATCCGGACCCCCTGGATTTGACGGGTGGCGAGGAAGCCTTGCAGCGCTTCGTCAACGAAGTGCTGGGCGAGGGCGAAGTCATCGCGCTGGGAGAAGCGGGTGCCGTGCGCCTCATGGTCAGGGAGACCGTGGTGCCCGGGATATGGCATGTGCGCCGATTCGAGGCGGGCCGCTTGCGGCGTGCCTATCTGGAAACCGGATCGCTCCCAACGGCGCTCCTCGCCTGGGCGCAGAACCTCCATCACAAAGCGGGCGTGGCCGAGCCCAGTGCGTTCCCTTCGGACTTGATGAATGCGCCGGCCCTGATCCATGAAATCTTCGTCAAGGCAGCCGCCTTCGCGCCAGGCCGGGAAGAAACCCTCAATCTTTCCTTGCTGCCCCTGACGGCCGAGGACCTGAAGTTTCTGGTGGCCACCCTGGGCCTGGCCGGTGTGTCCATCCTGTCCAAGGGCTATGGGGATTGCCGCATCAGCCTGACGGGCCTGCCTCACGTGTGGTGGGTCCAGCATTTCAATTCCACCGAGCAGTTGATCCTGAATACCCTGGAGATAACCGAGATGCCGGTGGTCGCCATGGCGGCCCGCGAGGATCTGGAGGATGCCCTGGCGCGCGTGCGGGACATGCGCGCGGATTTGCTCGACCTGGAACCGTAAGCGCCATGGACCGTCATGAGTGCCGGATCTGTTGGTACGTCTACGATCCTGCCGAAGGCGATGAAATTGCCCAGATACCGCCGGGCGCCGCCTTCGACGATCTGCCCGAGGATTGGCGCTGCCCGGGCTGCGAGGCCGAAAAGGCGGCCTTTCTCCCAGTACCGGAGTGACTTGGATTCTCCAATACACGCGATCGGTTGGCGTAGGGGATGGAAGACGCGTGGGCGCGCACTGAGTCACGTGGCTTACTCCGAGGCTGAGCACTCCAGGGCCGCTTCGCTGGTACGCGGAATCGGCGTTCGCTGTGTCGTCAAACACGGCGTCATCACGCAGGTCGAAATCGAGCCGCGCCGCCCTCCGCCCGTGGACCGCCTGCTGATCGGCCAGCCTTGCGAGGCGGTGCTGCCCATGCTCGGGGTGGTGTTTTCCGTCTGCGGTCATGCCCACAGGCTTGCCGCTTCGCAGGCGCTGGCCGCGGTGCTCGATGCCCCCATGGCCGACGATGAACTGCGGCGGTTGGTGTTCCTCAGGGACCTGGAATCTGTCAGGGAACACAGTCTGAACCTGCTGCAATCGGTCCCGACGAAAACCAACGAGCATGCGCTCGCCCGGGAGATCATTGCATCCGTGCAGGCGCTGGCAGCCGGCGCGGCGCAGGGCGCGCCAGACACGAGCAGAGAGGCCGCCGTGGCGACGCTGCACGCTGCCCTGCAGGTTCTGTTCGGACGCTTCTGGCGGCTCACCGATGCTTCCATGGACGCCGTGCTCGATTGGGCCCAGGCTTCGGACGCACCTGTGGCGCGCCTGTTGGCGGCATGCCTGAGGCCTGGCTGGGCCGAGTTCGGCGCGCACGCCTCGCCGGCCTTGCCGCCGTTGTCTGCCGCCAAGCTGGATCAATCGTGGCTTTCGTCCGACCCTGGAGCCTTTGCGGCAACGCCGAGTTGGGATGGTATTCCCTGCGAGACCTCCTGCTATTCCAGGCAGTCCGGCCACCCCCTGATTGCCGAGGCCGCCCGTCGCTATGGCCCAGGCCTACTGGCGCGCAACCTGGCACGCATGCTGGAAACTGTGCTGTTGGCCAAGGGCCTGGCCGCTCCCGCGCCCTTACGACACCCGATTTGCGGCGTTGAGCAGGTGGCGGGTAACGGGTTCGCCCAGGTGGAGGCATCCCGCGGTCGTCTGATGCACTGGGTAGGGCAAGAGTGGGGCAGGGTAAGCGCATACCGCATACTGGCTCCCACCGAATGGAACTTTCACCCCCGCGGATTGGTTTACCAGGGACTGATGGGGGCCAAAGCCGGCGATCCGATGGAATTGGAGCAGAAGATCCGCGGGTTTCTTCAGACCGTCGACCCCTGCGTTCCGTTCGAGCTGAACGTGCTTGCCTGACTCGGCTCGATGGGACCGTCCGCACTGAATTCTCTCAGACAGGTCGAGGAGCGTTGATGGGACGCTTATTTGGTCGATAAGATATTGATATATATGAATTGATTCTAATTGACGGGCCTTTGTGATGGGGCCTTTCCAGGCAACCTTCGGGGTTTTGGCCTTAAGCCGCGCTAGGCGTGATTGGAAAGGCTTTCCCAGTTTGCCGGTAAGAGTTTTTCCGTGCAGGAAATAAACACATTTTTGTTACATAAAATTGGTTGAAAGGCCTGAAACCCTTCTGTATCCTAGCCGACACCGTGTGGGGTTACACTTGGGCGGAAGCGGGATTTCCCGTGCTCTTCCGGGTACCGGCGCGCGGTTCGGATGGCCGTCGTTGCGACGAAATGACGGATTGTTACGCGCTCCTGCGAGCGTCATTTTTTGTAGTGAGATTTGGCAGTATGTCACAAGAGCAGAAAGGAACCGTCAAGTGGTTCAATGAGGCAAAGGGATATGGCTTCATTCAGCGGGAAAAAGGTAGCGATCTGTTTGTTCATTTCCGTTCCATCGTCGGTAGCGGATTCAAGACCTTGAAGGAAGGCCAGGCCGTTTCATTCATCGAAGTGCAGGGTCAGAAAGGCCCTCAAGCCGACAACGTCACTGTTCTGTAAGGCGCGCTTTCTGCGCTGCTCAAAAGCAGGCCCTGACCCGGCCTGCTTTTTTATTTCCCATCCGCCCGTGCGGATCCCGGGTGCGCCCCGAGTCATGTCCTCTAAACCGAGGACTTCCCCGTTTTTCCTATAGCGTTAAGTGAGTTTCCCCCCGGATGCAATCCACCGAAAACAGTTTTGCCTTTACCGATCTCGCCATCTGCGAGCCCATTCTGAAAGCGATCAGGGAGGTGGGCTACGAGACCCCATCGCCTATCCAGGCGGCGAGCATTCCGTACCTCCTCGCGGGTCATGACCTGCTCGGGCAGGCGCAGACCGGGACGGGAAAGACAGCGGCCTTTGCCTTGCCCATCCTGCAGCACATCGATCTGTCGCGGCGCGAGCCGCAGGCCCTGGTGCTGACCCCCACGCGGGAACTGGCCCTGCAGGTGGCGGAAGCCTTCCAGACCTATGCGCGCCATCTGCGGGACTTCCATATCCTGCCCATCTACGGCGGGCAGTCCATGGAACTGCAATTGCGTCAACTACGCCGGGGCGTGCACGTCATCGTCGGAACACCGGGGCGGGTGATGGATCACCTGAGGCGCGAAAGCCTGTCACTGGACGGGCTGCGCACCCTGGTGCTGGACGAGGCGGACGAGATGCTGAAGATGGGCTTCATCGACGATGTGGAATGGATACTCGAGCACACTCCGGAGACCCGGCAGGTGGCCTTGTTCTCCGCCACCATGCCGGAGGCCATCCGTAAGGTCGCGAAGCGTCATCTGCGGGAGCCCAAGGAGGCCCGCATCGAGGCCAAGACCGCCACCGTGGAGGCCATTTCCCAGCGCTACTGGCTGGTTTCGGGGGTGCACAAGCTGGATGCTCTGACGCGCATCCTGGAGGTGGAGGATTTCGATGCCATGATCATCTTCGTGCGCACCAAGCTGGCCACCGATGAACTGGCGGAGAAACTGGAGGCCCGCGGCTACTCGGCTGCGGCCCTCAACGGCGACATGAGCCAGGCCCTGCGCGAAAAGGTGGTGGACCGCCTGAAGAAGAATTCGCTGGATATCCTGGTGGCCACTGACGTGGCGGCGCGCGGCCTGGACGTGGAACGCATCAGCCACGTGGTCAATTACGACATCCCCTATGACACGGAAGCCTATGTGCACCGCATTGGTCGCACCGGACGCGCTGGCCGCAAGGGCGAGGCCATCCTGTTCGTCGCGCCTCGGGAGAAGCGCATGCTCGGCGCCATTGAGCGCGCCACCCGCCAGCGCATCAAGGAGATGCATCTGCCCAGCCACCAGGACATTGCTGATCGCCGGGTGGAACAGTTCAAGGAACTGGTGATGAAGACCCTGGAGGAGGAGGAACTCAGCTTCTACCGCGAGTTCGTCCAGCAGATGGGGCGAGAGCAGAAGTTGTCCCCGCTGGATCTGGCCTCGGCCCTGACCTTTCTGGCGCAGAAGGACCGGCCTCTGGTGCCTCAGGCCCGGACCGAGGAGCCCCGGCCGAAGGCGCGCGTGGAACGGGAGGCGCGCGTGGAACGGGAGGCGCGTCCGCCCAGGAGCTTTGGCGATGAGGGCAGTCTGTACCGAATCGAGGTCGGGCGTGCCGATGGCGTGGCGCCGAAGGATATCGTCGGCGCCATTGCCAATGAAGCGGGAATTCCCGGCAAGGCCATCGGACACATCAAACTGTACGACACCTTCAGTACGGTCAGTCTGCCGCCGGACCTCCCCAAGCAGGTCTTGAAGCGGCTGGAAAAGACATGGATCATGGGCAAGCCCATCAAGATCAGGCCTTGGTCGGACGAGCCGCCGGCCAAGCCTGCAAAGCCCAAGAAAAAGACCGGTTATCCAAAATCGGCGGACTGAGGTGGTGCGCGGGGTTTCCCGCTCGGGTCCGGATTCGAAGGCTTGCTTCCCGGGGAGGCGGCGGTTATCCATGCCGCGTGGTCCTCGGTGATGGCTCGAAGCGCGCGGCGGCCTGAAGGCCTCTGCGGGGTCACAGGCGCCGGACCGGCGAGGTCCGGCAAGGCGCACCGCCTGGCCCGGCGGTTGAGCGCGCACGTGAATCTCATGTCCCGATAGTGAGGAACTCAAGATGAAAGACAAGCTCGTGCTGATTCCACCCCCCGTTTACGCGCTCGCCTTGCTCGGCCTCGGCGAGGGCCTGAGCCTGGTGATGCCGCTTCCGCTGGAGGTTTCCGATCCCCTGCTGGGTGGAACCTTGCTGGGTGTCGGGCTGTTGCTGGCGGTGGAGGCGTCCGCACGCTTTATGCACAAGCGCACCACGCCATTGCCCCATGGCCAGCCCACCGCGCTGGTTATGGAAGGCCCCTACCTGTGGACGCGCAACCCCATGTACCTGGGGCTGCTGGTGGCGCTCACCGGCATTGCCTTCCTGCTGGGTTCACCCTGGCTTTTCCTGGCGCCGCTTAGCTTCTTCTTTGTTGTCGATCGGTTATTTGTCCGTTTCGAGGAAGAACGCTTACAGACCCTGTTCGGCCCGGGATACGCGGACTTGCTGGCCAAGGTGCGTCGCTGGCTTTGATCGGCCTGCCCGGAGCCGCGGAAAAGGAAGTAGCTCGAGACTTCGGCTATGTTAAAATCCCGCGACTAAATTTGGCTTTGCGATGCGCCCAACAAACCTACTCCCGGTTTCGCGGCGCTGCCGACCGGAAGGCGCCGGTTTTTCGGTCGCGCCGAGGTTCGCCCAGACGCGGGCGAACGGATGGAACCCACACACCATTCACCACATAACTTAAAGCACAATCGGGAAGGTAAGATCCAACATGAAACTCAACTTAATTCTGGCCAAGGTGTTCAAATTCGTGACCTTCGTCTTGTTTACGTTCATGACGCTGGTGTATTTCGGCGTTCTCCTGATCCTGCCACTGGACATCATGGCGCAGGTGATACGCCTGCTCATGCTGATTGGCCTGCCCACCGTGATTTCCGCAGTCGCCGGGATCAGCGTGCTCGCCTACGTCGGTCTGATGGTCTACCGCATGCCGGAGCTGTATCATCTGGTGCTGAACATCGGGCTGGATCTGGTCAACTTCGGCCACGCCCAGATCAAGCGTTTCGATCCGCTGATCGAGACCAGCGCCGCGCAGGAAACCAGCGCCGCCTGATTTCAACAGGCCCTCAATATGAAAAACCCCGCCTCGGCGGGGTTTTTTTTGGCCGTTGGTCAGCGCGAGGTGGTTCCGGTCACACCGCGTAGGCCCTGCGGTAGTAGGGCCAGCTTTCCACGTGCAGGTACTTGCGAATCGGGGTCTTGATCACCGAGACGCACAAGGCGATGGAGAACAGGCACCAGACCGCGGCGTACTCGTTGGGGTCCGTGGTGAGAATGTCAGAGATCAACGGCCCGATCAGGTAGTGGAAACCGACAAAACGCCAGGAGCCGTAGAGGATCGGCAGGTAGAAGGCGGTCAGGATATAGGCGATGGCGTGTAAACCGTAGTGCACGCCGAAGCTGCCGCCGGGATACTCGGAGAGCAGTCCGTTGAGGGGCAGTTGCCAGGCGATATGCCAGCTACCTGACACCGAGCAAACCTGCGTGCCGCAGAATCCCTCGAAGCCGACGATGCAATTGCCGGCCCAGGCGAAAGGGTACATCTTCACCAGCATGGCGATGGCGCCGGCGGCGCAAATGGAATACACGTAAACACTGATCTTCTTTTTGACCTGCTCGGGTATGAAGTACATCGCCACCATGTTCACGAAGAAAGGCTGGAATGCGATATGCAGATATCCGAAAAGGGTCAAAATCTGATTGGGCGGCGCATCGCACAGATCGATATAGATATAGGTAGCCGCCTGCAACAATTCCATGCAGGCGAAATAGGTCAAGGGAATCCACAGCTCCTTGGACTCACCCTTGTAGGCCACATAGCTGGCCGTTCCAAAGCCCACCGTGGCCAGCACGGCGGACGCTTCACCACTCCAACACATAAGCAAACCTCTCCCCGATCGTTCTATTTTTTGTCTTTCCACCCGGAGCACGGGCAGGGCTTGAGCACGTCGTCAGGCGGCGGCTTCGGGCGCTATTTTCGGCCTTCTGCAGGCCATCAACAAGCCTCGGGATGAGACCTCGGATCGGTGCTCGAAGTCCCCCGGCTGGATGTTTCAAGAACGTTTCTTTCTTGTGTCACCCTGATACACTCAGGCCTGCGTGAAACTGTCGTGTTGCATGAGTGGCGCTCCGGGTATCACAGCGACCCCTCAAAATGTAAGCGGTTTGCATGCAGGACGCGGTTTTGCGTGACGCTGGCACGACTCTTGACTATAGTTGATCAGGAGTTTCTTATGGACCTTGGCGGTAAGGAGGATACTGTGAGTCAAACATGCTCAACCCCGGGCAGAATCCTTTCCCGTCCCAGATTGTCGCGGGAGATCACGGCGGCTTTGCTGATCAAGTTGGTGTTCTTGATCGGGCTGTGGTTCATGTTCTTTCGGGGGCACACGGACAAACACTCGGCCGAGAAAGCGGTTCAGGGCTGGTTCCCTCCCGCCGTCGACGCTTCACAATCACGGATACCATAAGGAGAACAGCCCATGATTTCGGGAGACGATGTCGTCAATCTGTCGCGGCTGCAGTTCGGCCTGACAGCCCTCTACCATTTTCTATTCGTGCCCCTGACCCTGGGCATGACCTTCGTGCTGGCCATCATGGAATCGGTCTATGTGATGACCGGGCGCGAGGTCTACAAGGACATGACCAAATTCTGGGGCAAGCTGTTCGGCATCAATTTCGCCATGGGTGTGACCACCGGACTCACCCTGGAGTTCCAGTTCGGCACCAACTGGGCCTATTACTCCCATTACGTGGGCGACATCTTCGGACCCATCCTGGCCAGCGAGGGCTGGATGGCGTTTTTCCTGGAATCCACCTTCGTCGGCCTGTTCTTCTTTGGCTGGGACCGGCTGACCAAGGTGCAACACCTGACGGTTACCTGGATGCTTGCGCTGGGAACCAGCATGTCGGCGCTGTGGATACTCATCGCCAACGGCTGGATGCAGCATCCGGTCGGCGCAACCTTCAATTACGAAACTTTGCGCATGGAAATGGCGAGCTTCGCCGATGTCTTCTTCAACCCCGTCGCCCAGGTCAAGTTTGTGCATACCGTGGCCGCAGGCTATGTGACCGGCTCCATGTTCGTGCTGGGCATCAGTTCCTGGTACCTGCTCAACAAGCGTGACATCGGCTTCGCACGGCGTTCCTTTTCCATCGCCTCCGCCTTCGGCCTCGCGTCCGTACTCTCGGTGATCGTGCTGGGCGACGAAAGCGGATACACCTCCGGCGAAACGCAGAAGATCAAGCTGGCGGCCATCGAGGCTGAATGGGAAACCCATCCGCCACCGGCCGGCTTCACCCTGGTCGGGTTTCCGGACCAGGAGGCCGAGCGCACCGACTTTGCCATCAAGATTCCCTACGTCCTGGGCCTGATAGCCACCCGCTCCATCGACGAGGATGTGAGGGGCATCAAAGATCTGCGCAAGGACAGCGCGAAGCGAATCCGCAACGGCATGCTGGCCTACGCCGACCTGCAGAAGATGCGCGGGGGCGACAAGAGCCCCGAAACCCTGGGTAGTTTCGAGGCGCACAAGGCGGATCTGGGCTACGGCCTGCTGCTGAAGAAGTACACCGACAAGGTGGTGGATGCGGATGAGGCCACCATCGCCAAGGCGGCCAATGACACGATTCCCCGGGTGGCTCCGCTTTTCTGGACCTTCCGCATCATGGTCGCCTGCGGCTTCACCATGCTGTTCGTGTTCGCCATGGCCTTCTATTTCTGCGCGACCCGGGTGGCCGATCAGAAGCCCTGGCTGATGCGCATGGCGGTATGGTGCATCCCGCTGCCCTGGATCGCCGCGGAGACCGGTTGGTTCGTTGCGGAATACGGCCGCCAGCCCTGGACTATTTCCGGCGTGCTGCCCACCCACATGAGCGTGTCCAACATCGCGACCGACCAGTTGTGGTTCAGCATTGGCGGGTTCGTGTTCTTCTACACGTTGCTGCTGTTCATCGAGTTGTACCTGATGATCAAGTATGTGCGCCTGGGGCCCAGCAGTCTGCACACGGGACGCTACCACTTCGAGCGGCAGCCGTCGGTGCGGCCGGCCCCGTCCCACGCGTGAGTCGAACTCGCATGTTCGGGGCGCGTGACAGCCTGGCGCTCGTGATGCTGCTTGCGGCGGCGTTTGCGCAGGGCGCCGAGCTGGCCTCGCCGCAGCGCCAGGATGCCGTCGCCGAGCGCGGCGCCAAGGTCATGCCCTTTGCCCTGGACAAGACCCTGCATGTGTTCGATAAGACCGAAACCGGGGGCGTGCAGCAGGTGGTGGCGAAGCAGGTGGGCGATACGGAACAGGTGAACCTGATCCGCCAGCATCTCCAGCACATCGCGGCGAGCTTTGCGCAAGGCGATTTCTCAGGCCCCGCTCGTATTCACGGGGACCAGATGCCGGTGCTCGCCGAGCTCAGCGCGGGTGCCCAGGACCTGAAGATCGTGTACAGCGACCTGCCGCAGGGCGGACAGATCGTCTACGCCAGCGCCAGGCCGGACCTGGTGCAGGCCATACACCGGTATTTCGACGCGCAGTTGAGTGATCACGGGCGACACGCCGTCGGTGGCCACCAGGGCCATCATCCATAGACCAAACCCCGGCCGAGGCCTGGGATCAGGAAACTTAGATTGAGGACATCATCATGATCGACTACGAAACCATACGCGTCATCTGGTGGCTCTTTATCGGCGTGGTTGCCATCGGCTTCGCGTTGACCAACGGCTTCGATTTCGGCATCGGCGCACTGATACCATTCCTGGGCCGCACGGACACCGAACGCCGCGTCATCATCAACACCGTCGGCGCCACCTGGGAAGGGAACCAGGTCTGGCTGGTGCTCCTGGGGGGCGCCATTTTCGCGGTATGGCCCCTAGTTTATGCAACCCTGTTCTCGGGCCTGTACGCGGCCATGCTGCTGGTGCTGTTCGCCCTGTTCTTCAGGCCGGCGGGGTTCGACTACCGCAGCAAGCTGGAAAATCCGACCTGGCGCAATGCCTGGGACTGGGGCCTTTGCATCGGCGGGGCGGTGCCCTCCATCCTGTTGGGCGTGCTGGTGGGCAACCTGATTCTTGGATTGCCCTACCATCTGGATGCGGACCTGCGCTCCTTCTATACCGGCACATTCCTGGGCCTCCTGCATCCCTACGCACTGCTGTGCGGCGTCATCGGATTGCTGATGAATTTGTTCCACGGTTCGATCTTCCTCATGTGGCGCACCGAAGGCACGTTGCGGGAACGGGCGCGCGGAGCCGTCGCGGTTCTGGGGCCTGCCTTGCTGGTCGCCATGGTTCTGGCCACCCTGTGGACCCTGTCCCTGGACCGGCCGGAGATCGCCCAAATGGCGGCGACCGATGCCCCTTCCAACCCGCTCAACAAGACCGTGGTGGGGCAGGGGGCTGGCTGGCTGGCGCACTTTACCGGCCATGCCTGGATGTTGCCGGCGCCCGTCGTCGCATTCGCCGGGTTTATCGGTGCCTACGTGCTGGGGCGGGCCGGTTCTGCGGGCCTTAGCTTCCTGCTGAGCAGTTTGGGCATTGCCGGCTTGCTTCTCACCATCGGATTTGGACTGTTCCCGTTCCTGTTGATTTCCAGCACCGATCCCAAGAGCAGCCTGACGATGTGGGACGCCACGGCGAGCCATTTCAACCTGCTGCTTTCGTTCTGGATCACCGTGGTGTTCCTGCCCATCGTGCTGGCCTACACCCGTTGGGTGTATAAGGTCATCTGGGGCAGTGTTACGGAAGCCAAGGTGCTGCAGGATTCCCATACCCTTTACTGATCAGGAGATATCGCGATGTGGTACTTCACCTGGATTCTAGGCGTCAGCTTCGCCGCCGCGTTCGGCGTCATCAATGCCATGTGGCTCGAGTCTGTCTGCGACATCGACACCCACGGCATCGACCAGTCCTGCGACAGTATCGGGCGGGATAAGGCCTGAGACGGTTTGGCACGTAAAGCAGGACAAGGCAGTTATTCGTGGCACGCCTTCAGCGGCGCGCCGCGGCAGCACAGCAAAATAACGACACCACCAAGACATAAGCTGGAGGAGACAAGATGGCAAAAATCGTGATCATCGGCGCCGGCATCGGCGGCATCCCCATGGCCTTCGAGATGAAGGAGAACGCGCGCAAGGAAGACGAGGTGGTGGTTATCGCCGACACCCCGACCTTCCATTTCGTGCCGTCCAACCCCTGGGTGGCGGTGAACTGGCGCAAGCCCGACGACATCAAGGTGGAACTGGCGCCGGTGTTCAAGAAGAAAAAGATCACCTTCATCCAGCAGAAGGTGACGCGCATCCACCCGGAGCAGAGCCAGGTGGAACTGGCCGACGGCAACGCGGTGGCTTACGACTACCTGATCATCGCCACCGGCCCCAAGCTGGCCTTCGACGAGATTCCGGGCCTGGGGCCGGAAGGGCATACCCAGTCGGTCTGCCATGTGGACCACGCGGGACCTTCGGGCGAATTCTGGGAGGGCTTCGTCAAGGATCCGGGGCCGATCATCATCGGTGCGGTGCAGGGCGCGTCCTGCTTCGGGCCGGCCTACGAATACCTGTTCATCGCCGAGACGGATTTGCGCAAGCGCAAGATCCGCGACAAGGTGAAGATGACCTATGTCACCTCCGAGCCCTACATCGGCCATCTGGGCCTGGGCGGGGTGGGCGACACCCGTGGCCTGCTGGAGAGCGAGTTGCGCAACAAGCATATCGACTGGATCTGCAACGCCAAGGTGGACAAGGTCGAGGCGGGGATGATGTACGTCACCGAGTACGACGAGAACGGACAGGAAAAG